>JAZQYG010000041.1:0-5825 GCA_045633305.1 Clostridia bacterium
CCTCGGTGTAACAGCCGTGCCGGTCCAAGTCCGGCCAGCGGCACCAACGAACGCTCGCTCGTAGAGCAAAATAGAAAAGCACTCAATAAGAGTGCTTTTTCTTTTTTGCAATTTGCGTCGCGTTCTTCTATTTTGCAGAGCAGGACAGTCCGAAAGTGTGGTTCGCTTTGCTCACGTGGCTTGCGCCATCCTCGTCACGGCCAGCGGCACCAAAAATCGACAAGTTTCGACAGAAGCTTGTCGATTTTACTTTTTCACTCTTCACTCTTCACTTTTCACTCACTTGTCGATTTTTGGCGGAAGTAATAAGTAATAGTGAATAGTGAAAAGGTGACGTTTATTTACTATACAAATTTATAACGTTTTTTTTCTTTTGTTTTGCGTATTTTAACGCTTTATAGGCACCGGAATTTTCACGTTCTTCTGTGTAAAATATTATCGTATCACTTTTGTCAATTATTGCACAATTGCGATAATAAATTCGTTTATACCACCAGTCAAAGTCTAAGTCTAGATAAATAAAATCTTCATAATCTTCGTTTTTTAGCCATTTAGGTCTTTTGTTAATTTGTAAATGCTTGGGGTCGGATAAACAAAAGATTCTTTTTATAGTAGAGTTTGACTTTTTAATATCGCTAACAAGTTTGTGAGATAGTTCGTCAAACATACCAAATCCACCAAAGTAGAAATACTCATATCCGCTATCTATTAGATTTTTAATAGTAAGATATAAAGTATTTTCTAATTCTTTCGTTATTGTTATTTGTCTATGTCCAAATACAGAACAAATTTTATTCATAAGCGCCTCCTATGGTTATGCGTAACTATAAATAACATAACAAATTTTATAGTTGTATGCAACCATAAATAAAAATTTTCTTTTAGTAAAATATAGTTATGGACAACTACAAGGAAGTTTTTATGAATAACAACGTAAATAGAGCAGTTGCTTTGAGAATTAGTGAGTTATTGAAAGAAAAGAATATGACTCAATATCGATTGGCAATGAATAGCGGAATAACACACTCAACGCTTAAAAATATTATTCACGAAACAGTAAAAGACAATTTGTTGTCAACTGTAATTTTAATTGCCACGGGATTTAATATGACGGTTAGTGAGTTTTTAGATAGTCCGTTGTTTTTAGAAGAAAATCTCAATATTTAAGATGGGTATCAACGTAGATACTAAAAAATCGACAAGTACGAAGTGACTTGTCGATTTTTATTTTTTCATTGTTCTTTCTTCACTAAAAAAGTAGTCGATTTTTGGAAATGGAAAAGTAAAAGTGATATGTAAAAAGTTGCGTGATATTTGTCATAGTCCCTATTATTGACGTGCAAGTGAAATGGCGGTGTTTTTTTATGTAAAAAAGTATTGAAAATTTTTATTTTTTGATATATAATTGTTTTATTCAGTATAAAAGGAGATTTTTATGCCTATTTTATCGTTGATTGGCATAGTAGTTGGACTGGTAATGCTGGTGTATCTTGCTTACCGTGGTTACTCTATTATTTGGGTTGCCCCAGTTGCTGCGCTTGTAGTTGCTATTTTTAGCGGTAGCAATTTACTTGATTCTTATCTTGTAGATTACATAGGTGGAACTGCAAGTTATATCGTTTCGTGGTTCCCAGCTTTTTTCCTTGGTGCTATTTACGGCAAAATAATGGACCGTACGGGTTCTGCTCGCTCTCTTGCAAACAAAATAGTTTCTCTTATTGGGCCGAGATTTGCACTTCTTGCGGTAGTTATCCCGTGTTTGCTTATGACGTACGGCGGAATATCATTATTTGTCGTTGTTTTCGTTATTTATCCTATGGGATATGCTATTTATAGAGAGGCGAATTTACCTCGTACGCTTTTACCGGGTGCTATTGCGTTAGGTGCGTTTGGTATTACTATGACTTGTCTGCCGGGTACACCCCAAATTCAAAATATAATACCCACTTCTTACTATGGTACGACGGCTGCAGCCGCACCTATTATGGGACTTATAGCAGCAGTTTTGATATGTGTTCCAAGTTACATATATCTTGATAGAAAAATTCGCAAAGCAAGAAAAGAAGGACGTGGCTTTGTAGAAGACCCGAAATTTGTCGAGTCCGAAGTAAAAGAACAACCCAAATGGCACTGGTTATCTGGTCTTTTACCTCTTATTGTCGTAGTATTCGTACTTAATTTCATTCCTGATATTTTGAAGAGTAGTTCAGGTATAGAATTGACGTCAAGTCAAGCAATAGTAGTTGCGCTTTTGTGTGGTATCATATTAACTGCACTTATGAATATTCACCAGTTCAAATCCTTGCTTCCTGCAATTAACGAGGGTGCAAACGGTTCACTTACTGCCATTATGAATACTGCGTGCGCAGTTGGTTTTGGAACGGTAGTAAAAGGCGTTGCAGGTTTTGCAATTCTTACAACCTTAATGCTCAATATGCCCGGTTCAATTCTCTTTTCGGAGTCAGTTGCAGTAAACGTACTCGCAGGTGCTACTGGTTCAGCGTCAGGCGGTTTGTCGATTGCTCTTGAGGCTCTCGGTGGACAATTCCTTGAAAAAGCGGCTCAAATCGGTCTTGACCCCGCGTATTTGCATCGTATAGCATCAATCGCATCAGGCGGGCTTGATACGTTACCACATAACGGAGCAGTACTTACACTTCTTGCCGTATCGAATTGCTCGCATAAAGAATCATACAAAGATATATGCGTTACCTCTTGTATAATACCAGTTGTTGTTTCGCTTTTACTTGCTTTTGTATGGGGATTGTTTATCTAAATTAACAGTTTAAAAGTAAATCAAAAAATCGACAAGTGCAAATAACTTGTCGATTTTTATTTATAAGATAAATAAAGTTGCGCTTTAGTATCAAAAGTGATAAAATAGAGTTGCGACCTAACTTAATATAATTTACGTAGAAGTATACTCTCAGGCAGAGTGTACCTATTTCGCGTTTACATAAACTTTTGCGTAAGTTATTTGTAGAGTTAGTGTCGCAACTATGCGAAAAGGCACTTTGTAGTGTCGTTTGCATAGCAAGCGACACTTTTTTTATAGGAGAAAAAATGAAAAACACAAGAACACTTTTTATGTTTGTATTGATGTTGCTATGTAGCATATTTATCCTTACGTCGTGTAGTGGAGGAGGGTATAATGATGGCGATATACCAACTTCGCCTCCTACTCAATCAACTCCCATAAAGTTAACGTCGCCCACGGTTGTTTTAACTGACGATACTGCAACTTGGGGTGCTGATGCTTCTGCTGATAAATTTGAAATTAGTATAGACGGAAATCTTTCGTATATCGAAAACTCCGTAACGAGTAAAAAATTAGCAAATGGCCAAACTTTCAAAATTAGAGCAATTGGCGATGGAATAAATTATACGAATAGTGATTGGAGTAACTCCGTTACTTACGTGAGGTCAATTCCCACATATACTATTACTTGGAAAAATGGTAACGACGTACTGGAAACGGATACGGAAGTAAGTGAAGGAAGTGTTCCCACGTATGACGGAGTACAGCCCACCAAGGATGCAGATGCGCAATATTCTTACGTTTTTAACGGATGGTCTCCCGAAATTGTTGCTGCAAATAGTGACGTTACGTATATCGCCATCTTCACTCCCGTGTTAAATAAATATACGGTAATGTGGAAGAACGGAAATAATACGCTTGAAACGGATGAAAACGTTGAATATGGAACAATGCCTGTTTATAACGGCACAGAACCTCATAAAGAATCGGATGCTCAATATGATTATACATTTAGTGGTTGGTCTCCGCAAGTTGGTTTGGTAACTGGTTCAGTTACGTACCAAGCAGAATTTACTAAAACTGTAAAATCATATAAAGTGACATTCTACTCAGAGGACGGATTAACAGTTTTGGATACTGTAACCGTTGAATACGGTTCTAACGCAGTCTATTCAAAACCAACACCTACTAAAAATGCTACAGCAGGGTGTACTTACGTATTTGAAAAATGGGTGACATCTCAAGGAGGTAGTGTTGTAGATAATCTTAGCAACGTAGTTTGTGATAGAGCCGTATATGCGTCTTTTAGAGAATTTGTTCGTAAAGTTACTGTTTATATTGTGTCGAACAATACCGATTATGGTAGGGTTTCTGTATCTACATTAAATAATGTTCCATACGGAGCAGAAATTGCGGTTAACGAAAATACGATTACTATCAACGGACAAACCATTACCGCAAATGCAAATGCCGCTACAGCTCAATATACGTATACGTTTGAGAATTGGACTGCCGATGCAACTGTCGGAAGCGATACCATTATCACGGCGAATTTCTCTCGTTCAGTGAATTCTTATACGATAACATGGAAAAATGGTGATACCGTACTTGAAACAGATGAAAACGTTAGATATGGTACAACACCCATATATAATGGTGAAACTCCTACCAAAGAATCTGATAACGAAAATATCTACACCTTTAGTGGATGGTCTCCAACGGTTTCAAGTGTTACAGGAGACGTTATATACGTTGCTCAGTTTACTAATATGGTAAACATGCACATGATTATTTTTTACGATGAAGACGGACAGACTGAACTTGGTAGAGTAGCAGTAAGACACGGAGAAACAGCTGTTTATCCGAACGCTCAACCTACAAAAGAAGCAAATGAGCAATATACGTTTGTTTTTGAAAAATGGGTCACACAAGTTAACAGTGACACGGAAGCAACTTTTGATAACGTTACTCAGGACATGAATGTTTACGCTAAATACCTGATGGTGCTTCGCTCTTATACTGTAACTTTTTGCGATTACGATGGAACGGTATTGACTACGCAAGAAATAGAATATGGTAGTTCTGCAATAGCACCTAATGATGTTCAAAGAGAAGGTTATAGATTTGTTGGTTGGGATAAAGATTTTTCAATCATTACCAGTGAGTTAACCGTAAAAGCAGAATATATTAAGGAGTTAAAAGTTCATTTTATAGATTACGATGGCTCTACAATTTATTACGAATATGTTGATGAAGGTAGCAACTTTGAAAATGTTCCTGAAGATCCAATAAGAGAAGGCTATTTATTTACAGGTTGGAGCATTAATAATTTTGATAATATATTAGAAGACTTAACTGTTTCTGCTTTATATGTTCGCGCGTATACCGTTATTTTTGTAGATTATTATGATAATGTTATTGAAGAACAAATAGTTCAGACCGGATTATCTGCTATTGCACCGGATGCGCCTATTCGAGAAGGGTTTGATTTTGATTGTTGGGATACTGATTTTAGTAACATAACAGAGGATTTAACTATAAAAGCGAAATATATAATAAAAAGATATAACGTTGCTTTTGTTGATGCTGAGGGCTCTGTGATAAACATTCAAGAGATAAAGCATGGTTTCTCGGCAACTGCGCCAGACGTAGAGGAAACGTGGTTTGATTGGTCTGTTAAGAAAGGATATAGATTTACAGGGTGGAGTTGTGATTATAGTAACGTGAAACAAAATTTAACGGTAAAATCAATTTATGATGAAGAGATTTTAGAACCGATTATTGTTGTTCAAAGTGTTAAAGTAGATTTAAATACAACAATTGTTCCAGTGAAAATATATGTTTGTTGTAGTGAAAAATTATATGGAATAAGTTTAGACGTTTCATTTGATAAAGCATTGCAACTTGGTGGTAACGTAACGATAGACGTTCATAGCATGTTTGGGGAAGTTGATCAAAACTATTCATCAAAGCTAACGGACGAAGGCTCATATGAATTAAGATGGACAGGTACTGAGGGTGTAGATCCTTCCTTGTTTAGCGGGCCTGTACCACTGTTAACTTTTAA
>JAZQYG010000042.1:0-2220 GCA_045633305.1 Clostridia bacterium
ATAGTGGAGGTGCTAACCGATATTATCAACGACGTATCGGGTGACGACGGTTGGGCTTATCTTGGAGACGTTTTCAATATTTTAAATAAGCGTTTTCCCGATTTTGACTCTCGTTTATATGGATTCAAAAAACCCTCTCAATTTATCCGTTCACTCACGGAATTTGAGACCGAAGCAAGAGCAACCAAAAACTCTTCTGCGGACGCCTTTTTCGTCAGGATAAAAAGTTAAATTACGCCTATTCAAGTTTTTCAAAAAATATTACGGTGGTTTTTGTCAAAAAAGTGCAGAAACCACCTTTTTTTAGTCAAAATGTGGATAACTTCCCGTAATATGTGAATAACTACCCACTTATCCACATAGATGTTACAAAATAACAAAGTTATGTTAATCAAAAACATTTCACCGTTTTTTACTTTTTTCGGGCTAAAAAAACGATATTCCCAAAATTCTATAAAGTGTATAAAATCCCCTCAAACTGAAATAATAAAAGAAAAAACATAAAGGAGATTTTATGCAAAAAGTTAACCCGTTTTTTGAAAAATTCACAACTATTGAAGACTCTTACCAAAGTTGGAACAAGTTAAATTCCAAACCATACGACAAAGCGCGCACTTCCCCTTATACCAAAACGCGCGTAATACTCATGAACGGTACGGAATTTGAAGCAAACTGGTTCATGCATCAGTTTCACAGACATTGCAAAAGTAACGATTTAAGACGTGAACTTGCTAAAGTTAGAAGAAGGGAGCAACAACAACAAAAGGTTATTTCCTCTCTCAAACCTCTTGACGAAAATATTTTGGAAACAACCATTAGTTACGAGCAACTTGCTGTCGACCTTACTGCAAACCTTGCTAAACACGTAAAAGACGAAAGCGTAAAACTTGCCCTTGACTTTGCTCTTCTTGAGGACTTCGACCACTTATATAGATTTTCGAATTTACTACTTGACGATTACGGAATCAAGAGCGAAACTTTGGTCGGCTCTATGACAGAAGTTACCCCCGGTAGACCTACGATTGCTGAACACCGTTATCCATTTGACGACGTCAAGAAATGGATTTGCTCTAATATTTCCGACCCGTTTACTAAACTTACGGTCAATATCATAACCGCCGCAGAACAACAAACTATGAACTTCTATATGAATATCGGCAACACCTATCCTACCGAAAAAGGACGTAAACTCTACGCCGAAATTGCTATGATAGAAGAACAACACGTTTCTCAATACGGCTCACTCATAGACGTTAACTGCTCTTGGCTTGAAAACTGGCTAATGCACGAATACGTTGAGTGCTATCTCTATTACAGTTGTAGAGAAGAAGAGAGTGATGAATATATTCGTGATATTTGGCACAAGCACTATCTTGAAGAGTGCGGTCACCTTGCTCACGTTGCAAGCCTGCTCCAAAAATACGAAGGTAAACCTTGGCAAAGCGTATTCACTTGCGGAGGTGATTTCCCCGCGCCTATAAAACTTGAAAGCAATATCGAATACGTGAGAGAGGTACTCAAAAACACGGTCTACAACACCGCTTGTATGGAGGGATACTGCCCTGTTTCCGAACTCGACAAAAATGCAAACTTCTTCAAATACAACAAAACTGTAAACGGCAACGCGGAAACCGTACCCAGTCACGTTGTGATAAAAGATTTCATTTCAAAAAACGGCGAGGATTATAGATTTGAAAAATCCCCGAATCCCGTAAAAGAACTACAATCAAGAAATGAGGACAACACCACGATAGCAAGATAGATAAACAAAGCAAAGTCACACAAAAAGTGGCTTTGCTTTTATTTTTTGCTCTAAACTTTATTTGATTTAATTTTGTAATTTTTAACTCGCTTTTTTGAAAAAAACACAAAAAATTTTTTATTTTTTTTGTTAAAAAAAACAATTTTTCTATCACAATTTATTGACAAAAAATAAACTGATAATATATAATTTATGTAATTTATTTTTATATAAAATAGTCAAAATTTTTAGTTTAATAGGAGATACTATTATGCAACAATTCAAAAATGAATATCTCAACGACCTTATGGCAAGAGTAATCAAGCGTAACGCTGGTGAAGAAGAATTTCACCAAGCAGTAAGCGAAGTTTTACTTTCTATCGAGCCCGTTCTCGAAAAACACCCCGAATACATAAAAGCGGGAGTGCTTGAAAGGATGGTTGAGCCTGACAGAATCATAAAATTCCGTGTTCCTTGGG
>JAZQYG010000043.1:0-1862 GCA_045633305.1 Clostridia bacterium
AAAAGGAAATGCGTTTAGCACAAAACACAATACTTGATAAAATAGGTTTAACGAGGTAAATATGAAAAGCGGATTTATTGCAATAATAGGACGTCCAAATTCGGGCAAATCCACACTTTTGAATAGGTTTATAGGAGAAAAGATTTCAATCGTATCCAAAAGACCTCAAACGACGAGAGACAAAATTACGGGTGTATTAACTACTGAAGATTATCAAATTGCTTTTGTTGATACTCCGGGTATACATACTCCCAAAAATTCTCTTGGTGGATATATGATGAAGAGCGTTAGACGCGCAAGAGAAGGTGTAGACGCCGTTTTGTACGTGTGCGACGCGGGTAGATATTTGCAACAAAAAGATATAGAAATGCTTGCAAAACTCGTTGAGGACGGCAATAACGTAGTTGTTGCAGTTAATAAGACTGACGAGGTTACCGACGAGAAAATCGCCGAAATTTTCGTTAAACTCAAAGAAGTAGGCGGTCTTTCTGCAATCGTACCTATTTCGGCGTTGAAAGGAAGAAATACAGACGTTTTGCTCAATGAACTTATTAAACTCGTTCCCGAAGGAGAAAAACTTTTCCCCGACGATATGTACACAGACAAGACGGAAAGATTTTTAGTGGGTGAGTTTATTCGTGAAAAAGCGCTTAGATTTTTGAACGAGGAAATTCCTCACGGTATAGGCGTTGAAATTAAAACTTTTTCGGATAGAGAAAACGGTATCGTCGACGTTGAGGCGGATATCATATGTGAAAGAGAATCACATAAAGGCATCATTATCGGAAAAGGGGGAGAAATGCTCAAAAAAATTCTCTCTTCCGCTCGTCGCGATATGGAAGAACTTTTAGGTTGTAAAGTGTTTTTGAAAGGTTACGTTAAGGTGAAACCCGAGTGGCGTGACAACGACAAAATTTTAAGAGAACTAGGATACGATAAAAAAGATATTTAGGAATAATTTTTCTCCGATTAGCCAACATAAAAGTGGAGGTGCTCGGTGAAAAACAAAATGTGGGATTTATTCGTGAAGACTGGTCACCCTATGTGGTACGTTCTTTACAAACAAAAGCAGGAAGAAAACAAGTGGAAGGAATAAAAGTCCGCGCTCTCGTAGTCAGTTCAATTGATTACAAAGAAAGCGACAAGTTAATAACGCTTTGTTCTGTGGAACAAGGTAAAATCACGGCTAATTTGAAAGGGTGCAGAAAGCAAAAATCAAAATTGCGTTTTTGCGGAGCGCCCTTTTGTTTTTGCGAGTACATATTGAGCGAAAAAAATGGATTTTACGTAGTTACTGGGGCAACGGCGATAGAACAGTTTTCAGATATTAGTTCAAATTTGGATAAATTCTACGCAGGTAGCGTAATTCTCGAAACGCTTAATAAAATAGTCAAAGAGGGAGAAGATACTGCACTACTCGTTGCTAACGCATTGACGCATTTAAAGAGTTTAAATTACGAAGAAAGTACGGATGAGGGTATCGTTTTGCTTTCCTTCTTTTTGACTTTATATAAGCAAGCAGGATACGCGCTTTCCTTTGATAGTTGCAAGATTTGTCGAGCAACCAGTTTTAATAAAAAGTACTTTTCTAAAGAGCACGGCGGTGTGGTTTGCAATATTTGTTCGGGAAGAGATGCAAGCGTGGTAAGTAATAGCGCGGTCAACCTTATGAAATCTATATCGGAGGGGATAAAACTTTCCGTTTTGAGATTTGATAAGTCCGTAATTTACGAGTGCTTGAGTTTAATGAGTGAATATTTTGTATATTTAACAAAAGAAAAAGTTAATTCTTTAAAACATTATTTTGATATTTCAAAAACAACCTAAAAACACTTGTCAAAACGAGTGTTTTTTATTATAAT
>JAZQYG010000044.1:0-4454 GCA_045633305.1 Clostridia bacterium
CTATTTTAATTTTTTCCACCCTTTCGTTAAAATTTATGTTCACACGATATACAGGAACTTCATTTCTAAAAATATCCGGTTTTATATTATTCCATTTTGAGTTTTTATACACAGCAATAGAATCTACAATTTTTTCTTTCAAAATAATTAAAATATAGTCTACAATGTTCGGATTTTCATTTTGAGTAATAATAATACTATCTTCCTCAAGGTTTAACAAAACTTTGTTATTCCAGTATTTAAAATATTCCTCATCTGGAATATCTTTATTTTCAAAATATACCCAACTATTCAATCTTGCTGTTTGCACTAATAATTTTTGATATATATCCATAACTTTTCTCCTTAACCCAATTTGCAAATATAATCAATACAGTATTTGAGTTCTTCAAGAGTTAAATCTACGTTGTTCTTTTCCGAGTGAACAATGTTATTTCTCTTCATCCTCAGTTTGTTTAGAACTTTTGGAGTATGTGGGTCATAATCACTCCCTTCATCGTCGCGAGTATTAAACTGACCACAATATTTATTAAGCATCTCCACAAAATCACCTTCGTAGTGGTAATCACAACGCAAAATTGACTCTAATCGTACACATAACTTGATAATTACCATATCTATATTGTCTTTATCTAGTTCACTTTCGAAATATTCTTTTGTTAAATCACCAGTGGTTGCATCTTTATCAATTTTTAACGCCAATTCATCAATTACGCGTTGTTTAATTATATCAAACTGTTCTTTGTTTGGCCTTTCAAAATGCTTTTTGCGACCATTTTCATAAACAAAGAAATGCTTTTTGTTAAAATTATATTTGTCCTTTCCAAAATACTCTTGAATTTTACGTCTTATATATTCATTTTCTTCTTTTTCAACGACAATACTTGCTAATGATTGATTATCGTCATCTATTGCAAAACGATATATTTCTTTCCATTTGGATTTATTAAGCCATTTTTCTAATATTTCGACAATATGAATAGGATACTCTTCAAGCACTTTCTTTATTGCTTTAAAATCATTTATATTCAATAACTCATCGATATTTACGACACCATTATGTATTGTTGATTGAATTTTAATCTCTTTCTCGGGAATAGATTTGTCCATTTTTAATTTTGCAATTCTAATTTCGTCTTCGCTAGCAATATAACATTTAAATCCTCGATTATATTGCATTACCGCATTGTTTAGTTCGTTTAACTGTTCAACTGTTTCAATATCGCTACGTTCTAGTGCAAGTTTAATTGTTTTTTCAAGAACTCTAACTACACCAAAATAATTAGTTTCGCTTCCTTTATTAAAAACAGTAAAATAACCTGTATTATAATTTGGTCCGTACCATCTGTCAACGACTATTGGCCATTTTTCGTAGGCATATGTGTTATTTTCAATCGCTACAGCCAACACTTTATTAAAAAGTTTATTATTATTATGCAAATAACTTTGATGGAGAAGATAAGGAAGAACAAGATACCAAACGCAATCATGCCCTTTTTGCTTATCTAACAAATATGATATGGTTTTTTCTGTAACTTGTTTATCTTGAACTATCAAATCCAAAATGCTATCGGTTATCAAACAAGCGTATTTTGCATTGTTTCCTGGAACATCTTTATCATCAATATGTAAACACTCCTTAATATTCTTGACTGAATAGTTAATATTAATAATAAAATTTCTATCCAAAACAGATACCTTGTTTGTTTTTAGCGCAAATTCGATAAGAGTTGGTATATCAAATTTCTTTACGTTTCTATCATTGGATCCCTGTAAAGTTATAAATCTATCTTCGTCACAAATAGCCGCAAAAACTTTATAACTCTTATATTGAACGATATAATCAATAAGGTTTTTTCCGTTTTCATCTTTTGTTTGCAAGTTGATTTCTTTAGCCAATGAAACATCGTCATTTTTTGCACAAAGCTCAATTTTTGACATGGTTATAATTTGAGGATTAACCTTTTTACCCGTCATTAAATAATCGATACTTACGTCAAATAATTCAGCTATTAAAGGAAAAAATTCAACACTAGGCGCACCTCCGTCTTTTTCCCATTTGCTTATAGCTTTATCACTAACTTGCAATTTTTCAGCAAGTTCGAATTGAGTCCAACCTTTTGCCTTTCTAAGTTCTGCAATAGTTTTGCCAATGCTATGCTTTTTTTCAAAAAGTCCCATAAAAATCTCCTTTGTTTTTCTTGACTTAATTCTATCAAAAATCGTTTTTAAAAGTAAACCTACTTATTGTTTAGTCGATAATTTTACATATTTTTTATTTTTCTACAAACTCTACGCTCCGTAGAATTAATTATAACACATAATATTAGTGATTTCAATACTATTTATAAAAAAATTGCCCGAACCAAGGTTCGGGCAAAAATTACTCTTTATTTTCCAAGGAATCTATCTATTAGGGTGTATCCTTTTTCTATAAAGATTCCGCTTGATTTGGCGTTTGCCTCGGTATAAGAGGGAGCGCCGTCTTTTATTTGATTACTGCGATATATCATATACGGTACGGGGTCTGATGAGTGCGTACGTATCGATATAGGGGTCGGGTGGTCGGGAAGAATCATTATTGAATAATCTTCGCCTTTGAGTCCGTCGACGAGAGTTTTCACTACTAAACTATCAATATCTTCGATTGCTTTGATTTTTGCCTCGAGTTGACCGCGATGACCGCACTCGTCGGGCGCTTCTATATGTATATATACAAAATCGTTTCTCTTTAGCGCGTCAAGGGCGGATAGGGCTTTGCCTTTGTAATTAGTGTCGTTATTGCCCGTTGCTCCTTCCACCTCTATAACTTCCATACCTGAAACTTTGCCGATACCCTTGAGTAGGTCAACTGCCGATATTATTGCGGATTTTATTCCGTTTTTCTCTTTGAAATTAGTAAGAGCAGGTTTGCGTCCTTCGCCCCAAAACCAAACGGAGTTCGCAGGACTCAATCCTCTTGCAATTCTCTTTAAGTTAACCGGGTGATTAGATAATATTTCGTATGATTTTTTCATAAGTGAGAGCAAAAGTTCACTATGCTCCCCTTTTGGTAAATACTCGCCTACAACTTTTCCCGATATATCGTGAGGAGGGGTAAGCTCTGCCCCTGTATTCGTATTATTTAAAAGTAAACAATGTCTATAACTAATGCCTGGAAAAAAGTGTTTACCTTCACTTGATAGTTCTTTTTCAACGGCAAGAATAAGTTCTTTTGCCTCTTCCGTCGATATTTCTCCCGCGCTATAATCCGCCATTATTTTGTCTTCGTACTTGCCTTCTCCCGATAAAGTTACGAGGTTTGTGCGGTACGTTACGTCCGCTGGCGTAAATTCCACACCGATACTAACCGCCTCAAGCGGTGACCTACCGCTATAATAGATTGCCGAATCATACCCCAAAACACCGAGGTTAGCAACGTCGCTACCCGGTTTCATTGAAGAAGGAACAGTCTTGACAAGTCCGATTTCCGCGCTTTTGCAAAGAGCGTCGATATTAGGTTTATTTGCAACGTCAAGTGGAGTTTTGCCACCAAGTGATTCAATAGGCCAATCCGCCATGCCGTCGCCAAGTACAACTACGTATTTCATATATGCCTCCAAGCGCTTTTATTTTAGCATAGAAAAAGGATTATTGCAATAATATTAGTTAATAATGCTAAATATTTAGGTGGTCTTATGGAAATTTTAAAAGTCGTATTTTTAGGTATCGTACAAGGATTAACGGAGTTTTTACCAGTGTCTAGTAGCGGACACCTTATTCTTGCCGAGGAAATTACGGGGGCTAGCGTAGATTCTGTATTTACGAGTTTAATTCTTCACCTCGGAACATTACTTGCAGTGTGTATTGCAACTTGGGATAGCATAAAAAAACTATTTAAGCCCCCGTATAAAACTCTCTTATTTTTGATAATTGCTACTATCCCGTCGGCTGTTTTGGGACTGCTTTTAGAAGATTTTTTGGATACGGTTTTCTCAAACGGAAAAATTCTCCCCCTCACATTTTTTATGACCGCTATTCTTCTTCACCTATCCTCCAAAATCAAGCCTAAACAAAAGCCTTTCACTATCTCTAATTCGATATTTATGGGAATAGGTCAAACCTTTGCCCTTCTCCCCGGTCTATCGAGAAGTGGAACGACGATTGCGTGCGGAATACTGTCGGGAGCCAAAAGAGAAGAGGTTGCCGAGTTTTCATTTTTGATGAGCATACCTATTATCCTTGGTGGCTCGTTAGTAAAAATTTATAAACTTTGCTCTTCGCCAGTCCAAATAACGATAGACTTTACACCTTTAATTGCAGGTTTTTTGAGCGCAACGCTCGTGGGCTTCGTCGTGATAGGCAAAATGTTTAAAATAGTTAAGAAAGGAAATTTTAAGCCTTTTTGTATTTATCTCACCGTTTTGTCACTCGTTTGCGCCGTAAATTACTATCTTTTACCTTTATGGTAAAAA
>JAZQYG010000045.1:0-8944 GCA_045633305.1 Clostridia bacterium
TTTGAAAAAGAGTGGTCAAAAAAGAATCTCGAATTATCGCTCGAGTTTGACGAGTATCAAATAAATGCAAACGAGGATATTTTGAGCCAAGTTTGGATAAATCTAATAGATAACGCTATTAAATTTTCACCAAACGGCGGAACGCTTTCAGTAAAAATAACAGAAAAAGACAAAGAAATTTGCGTGGCTGTTGGAAACGAGGGAGAAATAGAGGAAAAAGAGAAAAATCTCATATTTAATAAATTTTATCGAGGTGAAAATTCTACGAAAAAGGAGGGCAACGGAATAGGATTATCTATCGTAAGTCATGCCGTTAAACTTCATAAAGGTAGTGTGAGCCTTGATTCTGGTGGTGGAATAACTGAATTTACAGTTATATTGCCGAATTGATTAGAATATATATAAAAAGCCCCGTTATTTTGTGGATAACGGGGCTTTTGTTAATATTCAGTTAATTTTTAGGTGATATAATAACGTTATACAATGCGAATTTTGTCGAAAAAGGAGAGAGTAGATGGCTGTCGCAACCGATAAAAAAAGTTACCTATTAGACGGAAAACTTTTTGAAAGGCTCGTCAAAGCAGGTGTAAATAACCTCAAAGCGCACGTAAGTTACGTCAACGATTTGAACGTATTTCCTATCCCCGACGGTGATACGGGGGATAATATGCTTATGACTATAAAAGGCGGACTTGACGGATTAAATTCCGTGGGGGATAATTCCGTTTGCAAAAAAGCCAAAGCCCTTGCAGACTCCATGTTACTGTCCGCGCGTGGTAATTCAGGCGTTATCCTTTCTCAACTTTTTGCAGGACTTGCAAAAGGGGTAGAGAGTTTGGACAAAGTAACTGTGGCTCAATTTATACTTGCTCTAAAAGAAGGGGTAAAAAAAGCATATTCTTCGGTAATTAAACCCGTTGAAGGTACGATACTGACTGTTGCAAGAGAATCGGCAAACGGCGCGCAAGAACATTTAAAAGATGGGGAAACTTTCGAAGAGTTTTTTAACGATTTTATCAGTCAAATGGAGACTTCTTTGGCTCATACTCCCGACCTTCTTCCCGTTTTAAAAGAGGCGGACGTTATTGATAGTGGCGGTGCGGGGCTTTTGTGTATCGTTCAAGGTATGAGAAATGCCGTTTTAGGAGAAGAATCCATCATTTCTGAAGAAGATAAAAAGGAAAAATCCACGATTGATTTATCCGCTTTCACCGAAGACGACGAGATGGTTTACGGATATTGTACGGAGTGCTTATTAAGACTTCAAAATTCAAAAGTAGACGTAACTGCTTTTGATGAAAAAGAAATATCCGATTATTTAGAGACGATAGGCGATTCCGTAGTTGCGGTTAAACAAGATAGCGCAATCAAGATTCACGTACATACTCAAACTCCCGAAAAAGTGATTGAGTTTTGTAGAAGATTCGGCGAAATGCTTACGGTTAAGATTGAAAATATGACCCTTCAGCACAACGCCGAACAAAAATTACAAAAACAATCCAAAAAGATTTCCCCTCGCAAAAAATTTGGTCTCGTTACCGTTTGTATGGGCGAGGGGCTTGCAAAAGTATTTGCCGAACTTGGCGCAGACGTAGTAATATCGGGTGGTCAATGCAAAAATCCGTCGATAGAGTCTTTCGTTGAGGCTTTCGACCAAGCAAACGCGGACGTAATATTCGTTTTGCCTAATAACGGCAACGTAATAATGTCGGCAAAACAAGCGGGAGAGATATATACCAAATCTGATGTAAGAGTTATCGAAACTAAAAACCTCGGTCAAGCGTATTCAATTCTTTCGATGCTCGATTATTCTTCGGATGACGCCGATTTGATTGTATATAATATGAAAGACGATATGCAAAACGTCGTAACGGGTATGATAACGACTTCTGTTCGTGATGCAGTTATAGACGGAGTTGATATCAAAAAAGGGGAATATATCGGTTTTATTGACAAAAAAATGCTCGTTTCCGCTCAAAGCAAGATAGATACTATGAAAAACTTGCTCACCGCACTTCACGCAGAACAAAAAGATTTCGTGATTGCAGTGTACGGTGCGGGAATAACGGACGCGGAAAGAAAAGAAACGGCAAAAATCGTTTCGACTAACTATCCTAACGTGGAATTTTACGAGATAGAAGGCGGTCAAGCTGTATACGATTACATATTAATTTTGGAATAAGGAGAAAAAATGAAAAAATTTGCTATTATCACCGATTCATGTAGTGACCTTAACAAAGATTTAAGGGAAAAATACGATATTGATTACGTACCTATGCACTATTCGTACGATGGTAAGGACGTCGTTGCAAATTTGGACTGGGAAGAACTTTCCGCTCCCGATTTTTATAACGTTATGAGAGGGGGAACGAGAATATTCACCGCTCAAGTTACGGCAAACGATTACAAAGAAAAATTCGAGAGTTACCTTGAAAAAGGTTACGATATACTTTCTATTTCATGCTCCTCCGCTTTATCCGCGTCGGTTAAGTCAAGTTATATAGTTAGAGACGAGTTGTGCGCAAAATATCCCGATGCAAAAATTATTTGTATAGATTCTCTTATTGCTTGCGCAGGAGAGGGTATGCTCGTTATCGAAGCGTCCAAAAAGCGTGCGGAAGGAAAGAGTATAGAGGAAGTAGCGTCTTTTATCGAAAATGCAAAAAAATATATTCACCAAGAGGCAATAGCAGACAAACTCGTTTATTTAAAACAAGCGGGTAGAGTATCTGCTGCAAGCGCCTTTTTCGGTGGACTTTTGAACGTAAAACCCGTTATCATTTCAGATGCAAAAGGACAAAACTTTGCAGTTGAAAAAGTCAAAGGTCGCAAAAATTCTATTATAAGAATTGCAGAGAGAGTAAAAGAGCAGTACAACGGAGAGATAGCGCAAGAGATTTTCGTTGCTCACGCAGATTGCGAAAGCGAGGCAATTGAACTTAAAAACGAAATAATTGCTCGTATTCCTCGCGTTGAGGACAAGATAACTATCGGTTACATAGGACCTATCGTAGGCGCAAGCGTAGGACCGGGTATGATGGGCGTGTATTTCTTTGGTACGGAAGTTACGGAAAACGCGAACGAATAAAAGGGATTTTTTTACAAATTTTTAATAACAAAAAGACTAACGATAATTTTCGTTAGTCTTTCATTTTACTTTGCAAAACACACGGATTTGGTTTGTAAAGTTTTTCTTGCTCTATGCTTTATAATATGGTTAAACATTTCGCTTAATCTTTAATATAGTGGTAAAGATTATTCGTTAGAATTGATTTCTTGTGTGGTATAAGCCTTAATTGTTGTAAAGGATGCAGATTTTACATTTTTTATAAGATTTGCATCTATTTGAATAGGTAAATCTGGATTCTTAGATGGAGAACCTAAAGTCATTGAAGTGTCAAAACTATGTATGGTATTTCCACTTTTATCTAATAATGTTCCCTTCATTTCAATTTTAGTTACGACATAGTCTGAAGAAAAATTTAAAAATACAGCTTGTTTTCCCTCATCTATAACATTGCCAAATTCAAGATGTGTGTAACTTATCTTGTCTTGAGGTATTATATTGTTGTTTTCACTATTAGAGTTTGAATTAGAAGAACAAGAACAGAATAAAACAAAACTAAGCAATAATACAACTATTTTGATTAATATTTTCTTCATTTTCTCACCTTGGTTAATTTAGATAATAAAAAGAACTTTTGTTTTTCAAAAGTTCTTTTTATTTGGCGGAGAGAGAGGGATTCGAACCCTCGGAACGTGTTAGCGTTCACACGATTTCCAATCGTGCGCCTTAGGCCAGCTCAGCCATCTCTCCACAAGCCTTGTAATTATACGACAATTTTGATAAAAACGCAACTGTTTTTAGTATATTTGGAACTGAATTTTAATTTTATTGAATATTACCTAAAAACTCGCATTATCTGAAAACGCAAACAACTTAAGTGTTTTTACTTTTTCCTATTTTCTTTTTTACTTTTATCGTACTTTATGTTATAATTAATTAAACAATTACTTATACTTTCGCCAAGCTACTAATACAAATGATTAAAAGGAGAAGATATGTATTGTAAACAATGTGGAAGCAAAATTGAAGATGATTCCGTTTATTGTTCAAAATGTGGAATAAAACTTATTAAAGAAATACAAAAACAAGAAGAAATAGACGAAGATAAAAGTACGGAAACGTGCATGAAAACGTTACTTACAGTAACGATTATAGTCTTACTTTTATTTTTTATAGTGGCAATGTCTTTTGGGGCTTGCAACGGATTAGGTCGTGATGCAACGAATAACGACGTTAGAATCGAGATGCAAGAAAGTTTGGCTACGATGTCCATTGAAATATATATACTGCCTAACGTCAATATTAACGATTTGGAGTTAACCATAGACTGTAATAATGATAATGGTAAATTATTAAAAACAGTGACTAAACATATCGGAAACGTTAAAAAAGGAAATCAAGTTATAGCATACATAGATTCAAGTGATTTAGGCTTTTTAAATTTAATAAGCGTAAGTCAAACAAGAACAAAAGTATCTGGTGGCAAAATTCCTATAATTTAATTTTTTCACTATTCACTAAAAATTAAAAGCACTCAAAAAAGTGCTTTTTCTGTTTTTGCAAATATGATATAAAGAGATACATATTTACATTTTTTTAATTTTATGATATACTGACATTGCTGTATAAACGCAAAAACTATAAATATACGGAGAAGAATATGAAATTTTGTCCTATGTGCGGGACGATACATACTGTATCGGTAACGGTATGCGAATTTTGTAACTATCAAGAAAAAAGTTTTGATAAACTTTCAAAACAAGAAATTGATGAACTTATGGCGTGCTTTGAGTACGAAATGTTAGATGACGGAGTTAGGTTGAAAGCAGTCAAAAATTATCGTTTGCGTGGTGCTATTGCTGTTCCTCATTTTGTAATCGAGATTGCACCTAATGCTTTTGCAGACTGTAAATTCATTACAAGAGTAGATTTGCCAAAGGCTCTTCGCTCTATAGGCGAGTCCGCTTTTGCTCATTGTGGAGACCTTTTCGACGTGTTTATTCCCGCAAGTGTAAACTACGTTGGGAAAGACGCTTTTTCTGATTGCTATGAACTTGGCGTAATATGCGTTGCATCACCATCTCAACCAGACGGTTGGGATAGCCAGTGGCTCTCTGGTAGCATTGCAAAGGTAGAGTGGTCAAGCACAGAGGAGTAAGCGTAAAGATTTTACTTTACACACAAAAGATATTTATTTAAAAGCACCCAAACGGGTGCTTTTTTACGTCGATACAGTTTTACCCCTACACCCTTGACAAATAAGCCCCAACGTGCTTTTTCAAGAAGAAAAGGAGGTTACCTTTATGAAGAAATTACAAACAGCCCTTGTAAAACTTCAGATAATACACACTATCTTGCAAATAGTGTACCTTATCTTCAAAAGTTAACGCTCCTCAACGAGGAGTATAGCACGGTGAATCTTATTTGTCAAGTTTCGCCAGTATTTCATACCGCCTCTTACGTTGTAAGCCTTCACGTAACTTGTTTTTAATATAAAACTATTCCTTTACTTTTCATAATTGACAATAGATATCGTTTATGTTAAAATTAAAAAAAGGAGATATATAATTATGGCAAACGTATGTGTTATTACTGGTGGCGGTAGCGGTATGGGCTTTGAATCTGCAAAGTTTATGCCAAAAGATAAAATAATCGTTATTTCGGGTAGAACTTTATCCAAATTAGAGGGCGCAGTGCAAAAACTTAAAGATTTAGGTTATAACGCTTACGCGAAAACTTGTGATACCTCTGATAGAGAGAGTGTAAAAGAACTCGTTGCTTTTTGTCAATCTTTGGGTGAGGTTAAAAACGTTATCAACTGCGCAGGCGTGTCGCCCGCTATGAAAGGAACGCCAGAGGGAATTTTGAGAATAAACGCTTTGGGTACGGTTTACGTAAACCAAGAGTTTTCTAAAGTTATGAATCCAGGTAGCGTTATCGTGGACGTATCGTCTAACTCAGCGTACGTTTTGCCGTCCTTTATAATTCCTAAAAAGGCGTATAAATTTGCCGAAATAGACGAGGGCGCTTTCCTTAAAAAACTCATAAAAAGGTCGAACCTTGCAAAAGGCGAATACCAAAGAAAGGGCTTTGCTTATTCACTTTCTAAAAACTTCGTTGTTTGGTATGCTCAAAAGTGCGCTTTTGAATACGGTCTAAAAGGCATACGTGTGGTATCGTTAAGCCCTGGACTTATTGCAACGGATATGGGTAATTTGGAAAAAGAAGAGGGCGGTATGCTAATTCCTTTTTCTGCGGAAGAACGCATGGGCAAACCCGAAGAACTTGGCTTTGCGCTTGCAACCGTTGCCGACGAGAGAAACGGTTACCTTGCCGGAGTTGACGTACTTTGTGACGGCGGTTCAACCAACGGTATGAAGATTTTCAAAAAAGACAAAAAGAAGAACAAATAAATAGTTTGTATCAATTACAAAATTGGCACGCTATACTTCACTAAGGGCGATAGTGTGCTTTTTTTGTTGTTTTGTATTGAGTTTTTAATTTTTCCTAAAATTTCACGGGTATTTATTGAAAAAGTACTTGTAGTGTGATAAATTAAAGGTGCAAAGTTCTTGGAGGGAATATGGATAATCAAATTTTAGAATATGGAAATTTAATAGTAGACTACGCTAAACAAAATTATAAACTTTGTTTTCGTGAGCCTCAAGGTTTACTCAAATATAAGTTTATCGTGCCGGGGAGTGTGTATTCCAGTTGTTTGTGGGACTGGGATTCTTGGCTTGTAAACCTTGCTCTTCGCAAGATTGCAACTACAGAGGAGATAGGTGAGTACGAAAAAGGTTGCGTGTTGAACTTTTTGGAACACGTTGATGAGAGTGGGCGTATACCTATCTACGTTGACCCTGTAAATACGACTTTTGATAACTATCCCAACAGTTTGAATATTCACAAGCCTTGCCTTGCATCTCACGCTTTATTCGTTGTAGAGCAAAACGGTGATAGCGCTTGGCTCAAAGATAAATTTGAAAAAATTCAAAAGTTTATCGCTTGGTATGAAAAGAATTGCAAACACGAATCTGGTCTATACGTATGGCTTGACGATTTTGCAATCGGAGTAGATAACGACCCGTGTACTTTTTATCGTCCAAATGGAAGTTCGGCGTCTATTTTGTTGAACTGTTTTATGTATAAAGAACTTGAATCCATGGCAAAACTTGCGGAAATATTCGGTTTTTCAAAAGAGAAATCTTTGTACGAGTCAAAAGCAAACGAACTAAAAAGCGCAATTCAAGAATATATGTGGGACGAGCGTGACGGAAGTTTTTATAGCGTGGACGTAAATCTTCTCCCCATAGACCTTTCTCAAAGGTTGCACTCGGGGTGTCCTCGTCACTGGTCGACTTTAATTCAAAGAATAGACGTATGGGCGTGTTTTTTACCTTTGTGGGCGGGAATTGCTACAAAAGAACAAGCCGATTTGATGCTCAAACGTTATTTGGACGAGCGTACTTTCTTTGCTCCGTACGGAGTTAGAACTCTTGGCAAAATGGAAAAAATGTATACCATAAAAAAATCGGGCAATCCATCTTGTTGGCTTGGACCTATTTGGGGATGCGCAAATTACTTCTTGTTTGACGGACTGGTTAAATACGGATATGATAGCGTAGCGAAAGACCTTGCTGAAAAGACTATTAAATTGTTCGGTCAAGATATAGAGAAAAACGGTCAAATGCACGAATACTATCATCCCGATACGGGAGAAGGGGTGAATAACCCCGGTTTTCAAAACTGGAACTTGCTCTCGATAAATATGTTCGAGTGGCTTAAAGAGAATAATTATTAAATCAAAACGGTGTGGATTCACACCGTTTTTTTATATACGAATATTGACAGATAATTTAGAATAATGATATAATCAAACCATGAAATACGTATTAGTGACGGGCGCATACGGTGGTATGGGAAAAGCCGTCGTAAAACAACTAAAAGAGAAAGGTTTTTTCGTCTTTGCCCTTGATAAAACGGTGGGAGAAAAAGAAGATAGCGTTTATCCTATTCGGGTCGATTTGACGAGCGAAGATAGCGTGATTTCGGCAAAAAATATAGTTAGCCAAATCACTGATGAATTATACGCGGTACTGCATTTTGCGGGCGTATATTCTTTGGATTCTTTGGTTGAAATGGAAGAAGAAGATTTTATAAATGCGTTCAACGTTAATTTCTTTAGCGTTTATAGAGTAAATAAGACTTTTATGCCTCTTTTGAAAGAGGGTAGCCGAATTTTAATCACCACTAGCGAACTTGCGCCCCTTGACCCTCTTCCTTTTACTGGAATTTACGCATTAACTAAAAGTGTTCTCGATAAATACGCGTATTCACTACGTATGGAAGTACAACTTTTAGGAATAAAAGTTTGCGTTTTGAGGCCGGGCGCGGTAGATACTAATATGATTAGCGTATCAACGGATAAACTCGACGAATTTTGCCAAAAATCAAAGTTGTATTCGTGTAACGCTAAGCGCTTTCGCAAAATCGTAGACAGAGTAGAAGCAAGGCGCGTATCTCCCGACAAAATCGGCAAAAAAGCCCTCAAAATCATCACCAAAAAACACGTTAAACAAGTCTACAAAATCAACCGCAATCCCTTGCTATTGCTCTTAAATATTCTTCCAAGAAAATGGCAAACGAAAATAATAAAGTTGATACTTAAATAAATAGTAAAACTAAGATAAAAGCAGTTCAAAATTTTGAACTGCTTTTTCTTTTATAATAAATCGATTAACGCTTTTTGCTTTTTAGGGGGAAGTTTTCTAAAACTCTCTAAAAGGCTTTTTTCTTGTTCACTTAAAACTTCTATTTTTTCATCTTCTAAAAAGAACTGTGCAAGCGTTATTCCAAATGCGTTGCAAATTGCTT
>JAZQYG010000046.1:0-4052 GCA_045633305.1 Clostridia bacterium
GAAATGGAATCCGAGACGCACCAATAAAGACGAGCAACGTCCAAGACTTATTTATATTTCAAACTCTAAAAATATCCTTTTTGCAGGCGTAAATATCCAGAACTCTCAATTTTGGACGACACACCTTTATAAATGCGAAAAGATTAAGTATCTTAATTGTCGTATTTTTTCGCCCAAAAAGCCCGTTGCCGCGCCTAGTACGGATGCAATCGACTTAGACGTTTGTAGTGACGTTTTGATAAAAAATTGTCATATCGAGGTAAACGACGACGCGATAGCCCTCAAAGGAGGCAAAGGTCCTTACGCTGATACAGACCCTGATAACGGTATGAACGAACGCGTTATTATGGAAGATTGCAGTTGCGGATTTTGTCATAGTTGCCTTACTTGCGGTTCAGAGTCGATACATAATAGAAACGTAATTTTGAGAAATTTAGTCGTAACTTCGGGACTTACTTTGTTTAGGATGAAGATGCGTCCCGACACCCCTCAACTTTACGAGTATATAACGGTAGAAAACGTAAAAGGCGCTATCAAAAACTTCGTTGATATCAATCCTTGGATACAATATTTTGATTTAAAAGGTCGTCCTGATATCCCTATGTCTTACGGCAAAAACGTAACTATACGTAACTGTGAGTGCGAGTGCGAAACTTTCTTTAACGTAAAACCTAACGACGAACAATTTATTTTGTCAGATTTCGTTCTTGAAAACTTAAAGATAAAAGCGCAAAACAACGGATACGAGGACTACAAAGTCAAAAACGCGCAACTTAAAAACGTACAAATCGAACTCGTGCAAGTAGAATAACGGTTTTTAATCAAAAAGAACTTGGAAAACGCTCCAAGTTCTTTTTTTATTATTCAAACCGCTTGCAATATTGATTATATAGTGTTATAATTTATTCTATATAAGTAGGAGTATAGACTATGGATTTTACTTTTAGCAGAAGAATAGCAGGTATGGGCAGTAACGCCATAAGAGATATTTTTAATCTTCTACAAGACCCGGAGATTATTTCCTTTGCCGGTGGTTGGCCCGCTCTTGATTGTTTACCGCTTGAGGAAGTTAAACGTTTCCAAGAAGAAGTATTAAACGGCGAAGATGCAAAAGCAGTACTTCAGTACGGCGCAACGGACGGATACAAACCCATGAAAGAGGCAGTTCCTCTTTATCTTGCTCGTAAAGGTTTATCTGTGAAACCTAGCGACACACTTATAATAAGCGGTGGTCAACAAGGTATAGACTTGATGTTTAAAGCGTTCATCAATCCCGGTGACGTAGTTTTGTTCGAAAACCCCACCTATCTTGCTGCTCTTCAAATTGCAAGAAGTTACGAGGCTGTAACGGTTGGAGTAGACGCGGACGAGTACGGTCTTTCGATAGAGGATTTGGAGTATAAAATCAAGAAATATTCTCCCAAGGTTTTGTATATCGTACCTACTTTTTCTAACCCTACTGGCAAAACTCTTTCAGTTGAAAGAAGAAAGGTTATTGCCGAAATCACGGCAAAATACGGAGTAGTGGTTATCGAGGACGACCCGTATTCCGAACTTAGATTCGAGGGGGAAGACGTTCCTGCAATGAAGAGTTTTGATAAAGAGGGCAATATTTGTTACGTAACCTCTTTTAGCAAGACCGTTGCTCCGGGACTTAGAACGGGTATAGCGTATTGCGCTCCCGAGATGATGAAAGCCCTTGTCGTTGGCAAGCAAACTACGGACGTTCACACGGGACTGGTTAATCAAGCGGTTATCGCTAAATTTATCAACTCTGGCGAACTCCCCAAGCAAATCGAGCGCATAAGACCAAAATACAAGGTTAAAAAGGACGCAATGCTCGAGGCTATTGATAAATATTTCCCCGAAGAGTTCAAACACACTAGACCTGAGGGCGGACTCTTTATTTGGGGTGAATTCCCTGAATATATCAATACGGTTGAGTGTTTTCCCGAGGTCGTTGCAATGAAAGCGGCGTACGTTCCGGGAACGAGTTTCTTTGCCGATAACGGCGGACTCAACACTTTAAGACTCAATTACAGTAACGCAACGCTTGACCAAATCGAGTGTGGAATTAAGAAAATAGGCGGTTACTTCAAAGAAAAAGTAGCCAAAGCAAAGAGGTAATATATGAAAACTAACGTAATGGACACATTGAGAGAAAGAGGATTTATCAAACAAACGGTTTACGAAGAAGATTTGTATAAACTTCTCGGTGAAAAATCCGTACCTTTCTATATCGGTTTCGACCCAACGGCAGACAGTTTGCACGTAGGACATTTCGTTCAACTTATGGTAATGAGTTGGATGCAAAAAGCAGGGCACAAACCCATCATACTTATCGGTGGCGGTACTGCGATGGTAGGCGACCCTTCGGGTAGAACGGATATGCGTTCTATGATGACCAAAGAAACTATTCAAAACAACTGTGACGCTTTCCGCAAACAAATGTCGAGATTTTTGAGTTTCGAGGGCGAAAACGGCGCAATTATGGTCAATAACGGCGACTGGCTTTTAGACCTTAATTACGTAGACTTTTTGAGAGATATAGGCGTGCATTTTTCGGTTAACCATATGCTCACTTGCGAGTGTTTTAAGTCACGTATGGAAAAAGGACTTTCTTTCCTTGAATTCAACTACATGCTTATGCAGGCGTACGACTTTTTGGTATTGTACAAAAAGTACGGTTGTTTGCTTGAGTGTGGCGGAGACGACCAGTGGTCGAACATCTTGGCGGGCGCAGACCTTATAAGAAGAAAGGAAGGCAAAGACGCGTACGCAATGACTTTTGCTCTTCTTACCACTTCGGAAGGCAAGAAAATGGGTAAAACTCAAAAAGGCGCGGTATGGATTGACGCAGAGAAAACATCTCCTTACGAATTCTTCCAGTACTGGAGAAACGTAGATGATGCGGACGTTGAAAAATGTATGAAACTTCTCACCTTTATGGAAATGGATGAGATTAAACAACTCACTGCCGTTAAAGACGAGAGAATTAACAAAGCAAAAGAGCGTTTAGCGTATGAAGTTACGGCAATCGTACACGGAAAAGAGATTGCAGACCAAGTAATTAGCCAAGTTCGCGCAGCTTTTTCCGGTGACGTTGCTAATATGCCTGAAATCACGGTTGACGCCTCTATTGAAAGACTTACTGATTTACTCGTTACGGCAAAACTTGCTCCCTCTAAAGGCGAGGCAAGAAGACTTATCGAAGGTGGCGGAGTCAAGATAGACGAAGAAAAAATTGCCGACGTTAATTACCTTTTGTCTAGCGAACTCAAAGCAAACGGATTCGTTCTTCATAAAGGAAAGAAAAACCATATCAAGGTAAAATTTAACTAATGAAGGTATATCAAGGCGTAGGCGAAGAGTCTAAGTGGGAGATTGAAATTCAAAAGTCAAGATTCGTTACCGAGATATTTCCAGTTAAGACTCAAGAAGAGGCGGAGGCGACGTTGCAATATATTCGCGACTCTTATAAAGACGCGACGCATCATTGTTTTGCCTATATCGTAGGTGAGCATGGAATCGTGATGCGCATGAGCGACGACGGAGAGCCTCAAGGAACGGCGGGTTCGCCAATGCTCGAAGTTTTGAAGAAGAGGAATTTATCGGACACTTTAGCAGTAGTGACGAGATATTTCGGCGGAATCAAACTTGGCGCAAACGGACTTGTTGGCGCTTATTCAAGAAGCGTAGCCGAAACTTTGGATAGAACAAAAATCGTCACTTACGTGCCCTCGGTTATTGCAAGTGTTTGTCTTGGTTACGGAGCATACGGCAAGGTGAGCGCAAAACTTTACGACCTTGGCGCGGAGGAGATAGATAAGAACTTTTCAGACGGCGTGCAGTTAACCTATGCCGTACCTGAAATAGAGTGGAATAAATTCAATTCTACCATAATGAACGCTACGGGTGGAAACGCCCAAATTGAAGAAAAAGAAAGAAAACACTACGTTTTCTCAAATAAGTAAATAAAAAAGCGGAGATAATATTATGAAAACAACGTTAACTAAAAACCCAAAAGTAAAACCTGACTTTAACTCTCTTGG
>JAZQYG010000047.1:0-1570 GCA_045633305.1 Clostridia bacterium
CGCTAAATAGCAAACTTATTCCAAACGAGCCTATTGCAAAAATTATCGTTCTGAATCCGAAATTACGTAGCAACAGATAGGTAAAATCGTGACTTTCCATAAAACGTATAATTTTATCTTTTATTTTGGGCACGAGCGGAACGATAAGGTATACGCTATAAAATAGAGACACCCCCGCTACGCAAAAAAGCGCGTATGCAAGAATTGCAAGAGCACTGTTTTCAAATCCGATAAAAACCATTATAAGTGAAAGCGTAGCGCTTATTATCGATATAATAAAGGTCAACGCCTTCACCCAAGTAGGTGGATATAATATTTTTTTGAAAACCTCACCAAAATCAATCTTCATAAACGACGTCCTTCAATACGACGGTAAACGTGCTACCTTTATTAAGTTCGCTTTGAACGGAAATTTCTCCTCCCAAAATATCTATAACCTTTTTAACTAGCGTAAGGCCAAGACCGTTACCCTCCGTAGAGCGAGAGGAGTCACCTTGATAGAACTTTTCAAAAATTCTCTCTCCCACCTCACGAGTCATACCTACGCCGGTATCACGAATTTTTATCTCAACGTTTTTGGCATTTTTTCTTAAAAAGACTTCTATTTCGCCTCCCTCGGGGGTAAACTTGATTGCGTTAGAGATAAGATTATTCCACACGATTTCAAGTAAACTTCTAGATGAAAAAACGTTGACTTCGTCAAGAGAGCAATTAAGAGTTATATTCTTCTTCTCAATCAAGGTTTCAAATTCTATTATGCTTTCACCAAGCGCCTCGGTTAAATTGAATAACTCGTGCTTTTCTTGAATTTCTTGATTTTCCAGTTTGTTAAGTTTGAGTACGTTAGTAATTAAATCGGTAATACGTTTAGATGCGCTAATGAGCGTTTTTGCGTACTTTTGCCTCTCAACACTATCAAGTGAATCGTCTTGAATTAGAGTGGCGTAGTTTTGTATAACGGCAAGAGGTGTTTTTATCTCGTGAGAAACGTTGGAAATAAAGTCGGTTTTTAGAACTTCGTTCTTTTCGAGTTCTACCGCCATTTTATTCAAGTTCTCCATAATAAAGTCGTATTGATTGTATTTTCCGTATTCGTGCTCTATTTCAAGACGGGTAGAAAAATTTCCCTCTGCAATTCTTTCGGTTGCATCCAAAATCTTTTGAGTCGGTTTATCCACCATTATCTTTCTACGAATCCAGTCGAACACTGTACAAAAAGTAGATAAAATAATGATTTCTATTAAAATTAATAATGCAATCAAGGATATATTCGAGGTTTTTTGTATTATAAAGTCATAACACAAAATCGCTATTTGCATTATAATCGCAATCAAAACGAAAAAGGAAATTACGCCTACCCAGTTTATTTTTGATGCGCGGGATTTATTATTTTTCATTTTAAAACCACCTTGTATCCAAGTCCGTGAACGGTAAGAATTTCAAACCCGTCACAACCAGACGTCTTATCACGAAGTTTTGCCATATATACGTCTACCGTTCTACTAGTTGCGCTACTATCCCAGTCCCAAAACTCACTCATTAGCGCAGAACGAGTAAAAGTTTTTTTGGG
>JAZQYG010000048.1:0-2934 GCA_045633305.1 Clostridia bacterium
AACTTTGCTACCAAAAAGCAAAAAGCGGACTCTCCGCAAAAGAGGTTTTTGATTACGCGGAAGAGGTAAAAGAGCGAATTAATTCTCTTTTTACCGTGGGCAACTTAAAATATTTAGAGGCAGGCGGAAGAGTATCCAAAGCCTCCGCGGTTATGGGAAACATCTTAAAAATCAAACCTCTGCTTTACGTAAACGAAGAAGGCAAACTTTTAGCAGGTGGCAAAGTAATGGGACGAAAACTCTCGCTTAATAAACTTGCAGAAATGACGGCGAAGAAAATAACGAGCGAAAGTTCGCGCATCTACGTGAGTCACTGTGATTCAGAGTCCGACGCCGTTTTTTTAGGAGAAAAAATCACCGCCCTCACCGGTCGAAGCGTAACTCTTGAAAATATCGGACCAGTTATCGGCTCGCACTCCGGCCCGGGAACTGTTGCTGTGTTTTTTTTGGCTAAAGACCGTAGTTTTTAATTTTTCTACACTATTTGTGCCTCTCCTCGTTTTTGGGGAGAGGTTTTTGTGTATTGACATATCTTAAACTTAGGTGTAATATAATAAGTAGATAAATTTATTTTAGTCTCTATTTACTACTACAATAGAATCCAAAAAATAGAGGCAACAAAAAGGAGGTAAATTTATTATGAAGAGAAAAAGTCTACTTATGACGATGGCGCTTTCTATCGTTCTCGCTCTTGCGCTCCTTCTTTCCGCTTGCGGTGGAGCATCTATTAGCGACACGCCGAAGGATAACGTTTTAAAACTTTATAAGCCTAACAACATCAATTTGCCCGCTTACGAGTTATCCGACCTTTCTGTAAACGGAACGATTAACTCGAATTGTTCTGAAGGATTATTCTACGCAACAAATGAAGCCCTTGCAACAGGAACGATTACTTACACCGTTTACGATTTTGCAACTCTTAGCGCAATTTTCAGCATTGACGACACGGCAACCGACGACTATTCCTCTATTAGCATAAAACTTTACGACGATTTCTTCGTTGTTGTTTGCAAAGATAAACTCACCAGCGAATTCACCACTAACCTTATGAACAAAGAGGGCGCAAATATCGCTACTGCCGAAGGAGAGGTTTATCCCAAAGATTTTATAGCAGGTGATATTTACGCTGATTCCGTTAACCTTTACGATTTAGCAGGTCTTTTCACCTTTGACGGAGATTTATACTCTTGTCGCGAGGGAGTAATTACTCTCGTCAAAAAAGAGATGTCCGTTCCCTCTCAAATCCCCGTTTCATATTTGTACACAAACGAGTATTACTGGGTTGATTTCGGAGAAAGATACGTTGCTTTTGACAAAGACCTTAACGAAGTAGCAGAATACAAACTCCCCTCTTACGCTGAAGACTCATTAGTTGAAATAATGAAAAACGGCAATCTTTTTGTTCAATACTCTGTACCTGTTGACCAAGAATCTACCGAATATGATTATATAGATGATGACACCAAATACAATCTCTATCAATACGTATATTCTATCAAAAATAATGAACTCAAAGAAATTGACTTTGGTGGTTACATTTCTTACGTTGTTCCCATTGAAGAGAACAAAGCAGATATGCCTTACGGCGACTATACCTATAACGTAGACCAAAACGACGTCGCTCTTGCAATCGCTTACCGTATTGAAAATAAGAGAATCAACGAAAACGAATCCATTGTTTGTGTAATCAATAAGGATAACGTTATTACTAAAACTTATAGCAACCCTTCTAATTTTTCTATAAGACATTTACTTTCTAACGATAGATTCCTCGTTATGAATTATAATAAAGGCATGTATCAAATCGTTGACTCCAAATTAAAAGTTTACGGTGAATTTAAATCTTCTGCATTTAATTATTACGATTTTAACGGTGCTTTCATTATCGTAGACGGTGACCTTTATAATCACGATTTCAAACTTATCTACGAGGCAAACGAAGAATCTGAAATAACCCTTGGAGTTAACATGGCGTACGTTACCGAAAACGTACCCGATAGCGAATACTACTCGGTATACGTTATCAACGCTGGCGATACTGCTAAAGGTGACGTTTTCTTTACCTATTCAGAAACGAACAACGTTCAATTCGTACTCTCTGATTTATTTATGTGCGTACGAACGATAACGAACGCAAGCACTACTTACTCTTACTACGTAAATGGTAAAGCGGTAATTTCGGACTCTGCAACGACTTATTCTTACGTTGCGGCAAACCAAGACGTTATAATTGTTTCAACCGTAGTTGACGGCGAAACCGTTTACAAAGCAATTAAATAATAAAGGATTCAAATTTAATAATGAAAAAGAGCAAGAATTTTCTTGCTCTTTTTTGTGAGTTTGTTTGCGATACTTTTACGGTCTTCTAATAAGGTCAACCGGTTTTTCTTTTGCTATTTTTATTATCGGTAGAGCAGACGAGATAATTGCAGTCGCTACGCTCATTGCGAATATTATTAGTATCTGTCTTAAACCAAACAAAGCAAACGATATTGATATGTTCATTGTATTAATTATATAATTATTAACGAATATACAGCCGACAAAGGCAAGAAGACATGCAAGTACTCCGTTCACGATTGCAATTATCAAACTCTCGCTCATAAACATTGAGAATATATCTTTTCCGTTCGAGCCCAGTCCTCGAAGAACTCCTATCGTTTGACGTTTACTTATGATGCTGGTCGTTATATAGTTAAATAGCATAAACACCGAGAATAGAGCAAGAACAAGCGCAATATACAAGAATAAATCAGCCGCCTGCTTTATCGTAGACTCGTTTGCTTTTATTGTAGCGAGTACGGAGTTAGAGTACCAGTTAAGTGCAAATCCGCTTTTCTTAGCCATATATTTTGCAATAACGTCCGAAGAGAATAGTCCGCCTCCTTTTGATGGGAACAAAATCCTCGAATAGTTGCCTTGATTTAGACAAGT
>JAZQYG010000049.1:0-3030 GCA_045633305.1 Clostridia bacterium
TCCGCTCTTGCCGCATCCTCGATAGTAACTTTCATAAGTTGACGAGTTGCGGGATTTAACGTCGTCTCCCATAATTGCTCGGGATTCATCTCTCCTAAGCCCTTATATCTTTGTAAATCGTATTTACCACCCATCTCCTCGCTTGCCTTTTCAAGTTCGGCGTCGTCGTAAGCGTAGATTGTTTTGTCCTTTCTTGATAGTTTGTACAGTGGTGGCATACCGATATAAACGTGACCTTCCACTATAAGTTCTCTCATATAACGATAGAAGAAAGTGAGAAGTATAGACCTTATGTGTCCACCGTCTTGGTCGGCATCAGAGAGAATAACTATCTTGTCGTATCTTAAATTTTCAAGATTAAGAGTTCTATCAAATCCCGCGTCCAAAGCGCTTATAATAAGTCTTATCTCTTCGTTGTCGAGAATTTCCCCGATATTCTTTTTCTCTGCGTTCAAAGGTTTACCGCGAAGAGGGAGAATTGCTTGAAATTTGCTATCTCTACCTTGTTTAGCCGTACCGCCAGCCGAGTTACCCTCAACTATAAATAGTTCGCACTGCTCTGCTTTTCTACTCGTACAAGAGGCAAGTTTACCAACGAGAGCAGATGAGCCAAGTCCTTTTTGTTGACGAGCAATATCTTTTGCGTGTTTTTGCGCCATACGTACGCGCGCAGCGTCTAGGGCTTTGTTGATAATTTTGTCCGCGATTCCGTGAGTAGAAACTTTTTCAAGATATTCAGTCAGTCTTTGAGTCAAAGCGCTCTCAACGAGTGAACGCACTTCTACGTTACCGAGTTTAGTTTTTGTCTGACCTTCGAACTGAACGTTTTGCATTTTGACCGTGATTACAGCAGTCAATCCCTCTCTAAAATCCTCACCTAGAAGATTCGCGTCCTTTTCTTTGAGCAAATTCCTGCTCCTTGCATAATCGTTCATAACCTTGGTGTAGGCAGTTTTGAATCCAGTTTCGTGCGTACCGCCTTCCGTCGTCGGAATATTATTAACGTAAGAGAAAATGTTTTCGGTGTAGCCGTCCGTATATTGAAGAGCAACGGCAACTTCAAAATTCGGTTTTTTGTCCTCAACGTAAATGGGGACGGGGTTGAGTTGATTCTTTTCCTCGTTCATATAAAGGATAAAGTCGGAAAGTCCGCCTTTATATTCAAAAACTTGATTTTGTTTTTTGCCCAAGTCAAAATCTTCTTGTCTTTCGGTGGAAAGTTCAATTCTAACTCCCCCGTTCAAAAACGCAAGTTCTTTTAATCTTTTAGCAATGACGTCGTAATTAAATTTTTCCTTGCCGAATACTCTATCATCAGGAAGAAAACGTACGAAAGTACCTTTCTTTTGAGGAGCGCCGGTTTTTACACTCATAGGAGATTTAGAAATACCAGAACGAACTTTTCCGCCCACTTCTACGCTTTCGAATTCTTTTACGTACGTTTTGCCCTCTTTATACACCTCAACGGTAAGCCAACGAGAAAGAGCGTTGGTAACCGAAGCGCCTACTCCGTGTAAGCCTCCCGAAAAGCCGTAATTGTCGTTGCCGAATTTTGCGCCCGCGTGAAGTTGAGTAAATACGACCTCAACACCAGAAACGCCAAGTTTTGGATGCTTGTCAACGGGGATACCTCTACCATTATCGTTTACGCTTGCGCTACCGTCTGCGTAGAGCATAACCTTGACGGTATTTGCAAAACCGTTCGCAGCCTCGTCGATAGCGTTATCAACGATTTCCCATAATATGTGGTGCAATCCTTTTACTCCCGTCGTTCCGATATACATACCGGGACGGGTACGAACGGCGTCCAAACCTTCGAGTACTTGAATATCTTTCGCTCCGTAATTCTTTGCCAAAATACTTTCTCCCTATATATAATAATAGATATTACTATTATAACAATATTTAGTGGAAAAATCAAATTAATTGAGCCTCAATGTACAATATTTAGTATTCTATATAACAATAAAACGAAAATTTGAAGTTTTTATTCAAAATTTAGTCAATCTTGTTTACAAAATGCAAAAAAAATTATATAATACAAAACGTGTTCGGGGTGTAGCGCAGTTTGGTAGCGCGTACGGTTCGGGTCCGTAAGGCCATGAGTTCAAATCTCATCACTCCGACCAGAAAATGGCTATGAAACTCATAGCCATTTTCAATAAAATTTATGCTACGCATAAGTGAAATAATTTTATTATGAAATATCTTTAAGATATGAAATATGCGTTGCATATTATGGTATAAATTTTATTTCATTTTGCATAGCAAAATTTCATAACTTTTGTTATTTCATATTGCTTGCAATATTTCATTAAAATTTTTGAAGGTACAAATGAAAGAAAATAAACTTGCCACTTTATCAATGGAACTAGCAGTTTCTATTATTAAATTATGCGATAATATTAAAGGACACTACTCTATCGTTAATCAATTAGAGCGTTCTGCAACCTCAATCGGCGCAAATATTCGTGAGGCAAATTATGCACAAAGTAAAGCGGATTTTATATCCAAACTTCAAATTGCATTAAAAGAAACTTTCGAAACTGAATACTGGATTGAACTATTTTTGCAGTCTAATTTAATAACGAAAGAAGATATTGCGCACTCGTATAATTTATCGGGGACGATACGTAGACTTTTGATAGCATCAATTAATACTGCAAAGCAAAATTAACGCTCCCCAAATCTCATCACTCCGACCAGAAAATGGCTATGAAACTCATAGCCATTTTCAATAAAATTTATGCTACGCATAAGTGAAATAGTTTCATTATGAAATATCTTTAAGATATGAAATATGCGTTGCATATTTTTGATTAATCAGTTTTTTCTCTCTTATTTACCATAATTATTCATTATTCACTATTCATTATTCATTATTCATTTCCCATCATCTCCCCTTTTATCTCTATTTTGCTAACTCTCACACTGTGAGAGTGGGGTTTTATCAAAGAGAGAGGGTTTTGCTCTCATTAGGTATTCTTTTTGCATGCGCTCTTTTATACTAGACGAGTAATAACAAAAAGG
>JAZQYG010000050.1:0-2235 GCA_045633305.1 Clostridia bacterium
ATTCTTCTTTCAAATCCTTCAAATCTGATATTTTCCATGATAATGCCTCCTCTTATTCTTTACGGGGGTCAATATATTTGACCGCAGTAGCAAATCTTCCGTAACTTCCGGTAGCCTTTTTGAGCGCTTCGTCAGCAGTCATACCTTTTTTAATCATATCCATCATTTTGCCCATGTGGATAAATTCGTAGCCGATAACTTCGCCACCTTCGTCAAGGCCGATACGGGTAACGTATCCTTCAGCCATTTCAAGGTATCTAACGCCTTTAGCCTCGGTGCTGTACATAGTACCAACTTGTGAACGTAAACCTTTGCCAAGGTCCTCAAGTCCTGCACCGATAGGAAGTCCGTCTTCAGAGAAAGCGGATTGAGTTCTTCCGTAAACTATTTGAAGGAAGAGTTCTCTCATAGCGGTGTTGATTGCGTCACAAACAAGGTCGGTGTTGAGCGCTTCGAGAAGGGTTTTACCAGTGAGAATTTCTGCAGCCATTGCAGCAGAGTGAGTCATACCTGAACAACCGATAGTTTCTACGAGTGCCTCACGAATAATACCTTCTTTAACGTTAAGGGTAAGTTTACAAGCACCTTGTTGGGGAGCACACCAACCTATACCGTGGGTAAGACCGTTGATGTCTTTGATTTCTTTTGCTTGAACCCATCTACCTTCTTCGGGTATGGGTGCTGCGCCATGGTTTGGACCTTTTTTTACACAAACCATTTCTTCAACTTCGTGTGAATATTGCATATTGACCTCCATAATTAGTTTAAATATTAGTTAAAAATATTTATAAATAAATATACCTTGCATATTATAACAAAATCTTTGAAAATTGTAAACGATATTAAATGTAATTATAAGTAATTTTATTACGTAAAATCAATTAAGTTCGTTCTTTTTGAGTTTTGAAAAGAAGTTTTCGGGGAGAGCGGATATTATAACTGCAATAAACATAATCAAACAACCTATATATTCTTGGATTGTCATAATTTCGCCAAGTATTATTGCAGACGATATAACTCCAAAGACTGATTCTGTGGAAAGAAGAACGGCAGTTAATGCAGGATTTGCGCCATTTTGAGCAAATATTTGAAGAGTATACGCAATACCCGAAGAGAAAATTCCAAGATATAATATCGGGAAAACACTTGCTATAATTTCCTCAAGATTTGCCGTTTCAAACATGAGAGAAAATATGGTGGATACAATTCCAGCAACTAAAAATTGTAAGTTAGCAAGTTTGAAATTATCGCATAGGGGAGTAAAGTAGTCTAAAAGCAAAATATGTACGGCAAAAAAGATAGAGCAGACAATTACGTATAAGTCTGAGGTTTTAATTGAGAAGTCACCTTTTACGCAAAGCAAATATAGACCTATAACACCTAAAATTACGCACAAGTAAGCGACTTTTGGAGTACGCTTTTTAATCAAGAGTCCAAGTATAGGAACGAAGACTATATACATTGCCGTAATGAATGCTGCTTTCCCTCCTTGTGTGCCGTTGTCAACTCCGAATTGTTGAAAAAACGAGGCAAAAGAAAGAGCAATTCCGCAAAAAACACCGCCTAATATGAGTTTTTTATCGAATTTTCCATCTGTTTTTAGAAATGTGCGTTCACCTTTTTTTCTGAAAATAAATATTAATATTATCGTAAAAAAGAAGGCAACGTAATTTCTTAAAGCGTTAAATGTAAACGCTCCTGTTTCATTAAAAGTTTGCGCTACAAATGCCGTACCCCAAATAAACGAGGCGAGTAGCGGGAAAAGTGTTTTTCTAGATTTTTCAAGCATTATTTATTCCTTTTATCTAAAAAGTTTTCAATAGTTGTATCGTCGTTATGTTCAATAGGTTTCCATTTTGATTTACTGAATAGTCCGTAAATTATAACTAATGCATAACTTGCCGTGTGTATGGGGAAAATTAGACAATATAACATTTTTTTCCACCACGGACACACTATACGTTTGCGTTCAGTTAGCATTACGAAAAACGCCATAAAGAAAGCAAAAATATATCCGCTTATTAAACCTTTCACGAGTAAAGATAATGCGCTCAGTGTATCGAATTTGCCACTTGCAATTAAGTCTATACCTATTCCTAAATTTAGACCTATTGCAACGATTGTAATGAGTGCAAAAGGAATTACGAGCAATAATACGTCCAAACAAGAGAGCGCTCTTTTTTTGAAACAACCGGCAAGAAGTTTTGGTCCGTGAATTAGATAGTTTGCAAGAGA
>JAZQYG010000051.1:0-2033 GCA_045633305.1 Clostridia bacterium
CCGAAACTAACCGAGCAACTTTTAATTCAACTTGACTCTTACCCTAAAAAGGATATGATTGCCCTACAATCTTTCAATCCTTACGTCGTTAAATACCTCAAAACGTATAGTGGTGATTACTCGGTAGGACTACTTGCTACGGGAAAATACGATTTTGGAAAAATCAAAAACTATATTCTATCCAAACTCAAACTGTATAGTAGAGTACACGCTGATTTTATCTCTTACGATATTAATTATCTTCCAAATCGCGCGGTAAATAAAAAACGCAACAAAGGACACAAACTGCTCGCTTGGACAATCGACTCGCAAGAAAAACTTGCAAAAGCAAGAGAGTTTGCCGATAACGTCATCTTTGAAAAAATCACTTTATAAAAAAATGCAAGCATCGTCGCTTGCATTTTTCATTTAGCACCTATTCAATTATACTTATTTTTGCTCCACTCTCGTCCTCGAGTCCTATAAGATAATCACTCGAAACGTCAAAATAAGTTGCGCACGCTCTTATCGCGCTAAGTTTTGGTTCGGTCGTGCCGTCGCACCAGTTACAAATGCTTTGTTTACTACATTTTAAGTCCTGCGCGAGTTTGTATTTGCTTATTTTAAACTCTTTTATTAGTTTATTTAATCTTTCTGCAAACAGTTTCATAATCCCACCTATATTGAGATTATACTAGTAAATTGGACTATTTTCTCAATTAGTCCACTAAAATGGACTAATATCAATATTCCTCTATTTGCAAAAAATATGCACCTTGACGAGTCAAGGTGCATTTATTTATTTATTTTCCGTAAATTTTTTAATTACGTCAAACAGTTCCGGACATATAACGTGCTCGATTCTACAAGCGTTTTCTTCCGCCAAATCTTCGTTTGCTCCAAGTTTTATCAACAAATCGGTGATTACTCTGTGGCGCTCGTAAATTTCGTTAGCGCGCTTTAAACCGTTTTGTGTCAAATCGATTCGACCTGACTGAGTGCGCTCGATATAACCTTTTTTCTCCAAAAGTCCAAGCGCGCGTGATACGCTAGGTTTAGAAAAATTAAGTTCGTTTGCTACGTCTATTGCATGAAGGTCGTATTTTTCCTTTTTCAAAACGTGTATTGTCTCGAGATAGGTCTCTTCCGACTCACGATATTTCATATATAACTCCAAACACTTTTTTGTAATTATAACTTATTTTTAAAGTTTTGTAAAGTTATATAATGAAAAAGAGAGATGGAGTGATTATTCTATTTATCGTGACACGTACAGTTTACTCCGCAATCTTTCTTGTCTTTGCTTGAACAATTACAACTATTCGGGCAACCTATACATTTTCTTCCGCTTTTTTTAGCTTTTACGATATAAAATAGCGAAAGCCCTATAACGACGGCAATTACTAAAATTGCTATAACTTCACCCATTTTTGCTCCTTTTATTATTTGCTTTGTTTGAGTTCCTTATTTTTCTTAACGATAAGAGCCGTTATTATACCCGCAATAGCAAGTATGATACACCAACCAACAACAACCATCCAACTAGATACGAATCCAACGCCGGTAAATATCGAACCGAAGAAGAATACGAGGAAGGCTACGGTAAAGCCTACTGCAAACTGCAACGCTATACCCGACCAGAACCATTTTTTGTCGTTAATTTCGGAGTTCATAGCGCCTATTGCAGCAAAGCAAGGAGGAGTGAAGAGGTTAAACATTAAGTAAGCGAGGGCAACGACTTTGGTTATTCCAAATATCGTAGCAACTTCCACAGCGCCACTCTCAAGCACCAAATCTTCTACGTTTATGAAGTTAGTTACGCCGTAGCAAACGGCAAGAGTACCAACGACGTTTTCTTTTGCGATAAATCCAGTAACGGTAGCCGCTGCAAGTTGCCAAGCGCATACGCCTATAACGGGTGCGATAACGTAAGCAAAAGGGGTTGCAATATCGTGCAAAATGGACTCGTTTGCCTCTACGATTTCAAACGACCAGTTAAACGTCTGCATAACGTGTACTACGAAATTACATACGAGAATTATCGTTCCCGCTTT
>JAZQYG010000052.1:0-8138 GCA_045633305.1 Clostridia bacterium
GTATTCGTCACCATTTTTTGCAACCACCTTTATGAAAACCGTTCCCGAAATTTACGGCGAAGTTTTCCCGAATAAAGAGTATTTTTCGGAGGAGTTAACTCAGTTTACCGACGATACTTTCCTTGGTGACTCAACGACGGGCGTACCTACTATGTGGTTTATGTACGGCGTTGACCCAAAAACTGCAAACCAACATAATACTTGCGTTACTATCGAGTGGCTTGATAGAGAAAAATACGCAAGAGCATTGTCCGTACTTGCTTTCGTTGCAACCGTTTCAGTATGTAATATAATTCCTATTAAGGATATGCTTGAAAACGCTTTGCGTCTAGCGAATAAAAAGATTGAAGAAAAAGCAAAAATTTGTGATAACGCAGGATTTATATCTTTCTTCAAGAGGGGAGAGAAAGCAATTATTCTTGATTTTAAGAAAATTTCTGATTCGCCTCTTGTTGACGAGTACGCAAGCAAAATCGACGATACTTTCGTACCTTACGAAGAAGAAAATGCGGGCGTATGGCAAAATTATGCAAAAACTATTATTCCAAAAAGAGAAGTCAAAGGATTGCCTTTTGATAGAATTTTTGCGCCAAAAGGAGAGAGAAAAGTTCTTCCCGACAGAGTCATTTACGGACCTTTTGGGTTGATGCTTTCGGCTATGGACGGCAAAAAAGACTTAGAACAATTAATTCGCGAAGCGCTTTGGGACGACGGCAGAGGAATAAAAGGCGACGACGTTTATAGACAACACGTAAACGCTGTATTTTATCTTACTGAATACGGATATTTATCCATTGAAGAAAAGAATCCTTTAACCAAAGACGACCTCAAATCCGCGCTTAAAAAACTTGGAGTTAAAAAGGACGACCTCGTTCTTCTTCACTCTTCTCTTTCTGGATGCGGTCACGTTCAAGGTGGAGAAAACGCTATTATAGACGCATTTTTGGAGAGCGCAAATACCGTACTTAGCCCCTCTTTTACTCGTCCTTACGTTGCTTTTGAAGGCTCGGTAAACAAGAATAAAAACTATCGTCCTTACGATAAAAATAATTTTTCAAATATTTGGACTGGAAGTATACCTATAGCAATGCTCAAACGTGGAGCGTTAAGAAGCGCGCACGCAACGCACTCTTGGTGTGGATTTGGCGATATGGCTCAAAAGTGTCTTGAAAAGCACGCTCTATTAGACCCTCCGACGGGTGAGACTTCGCCTCTTGACTACGCTTTAAAGAATAAAGGAAAGATAGTAATGTACGGAGTAGGCGCAAGGGCTTTGACTTTCTTGCACTACGTAGAAGACAAAATGAATTCCGAGTTTTTGGCAAATGCAATAGTCAAAGTAAAAGGCGACGACGGTAAAATAACTACCCATATGATTCCTCGTCATTTGCCCGGTTGTAGAGGTTTTTATAAGGGCGACGGCTTTGACTCCAAGATTTTGCGCAAGATGGTTGAAAAAGGACTCAAAGTAGAATCCGTTAAATTTGGTATAGGTAATATCTATATGTTTGATATGGAGGACTTATACGAAAAGGCGGTCGAGGTATTCAAAGAGGACAAAAACGCAACCTTGTGTGAAAATCCAAATTGTTTATTCTGTAGAAAGTATTACAAATAAAATCACGATAAAAAACCCGATTTGGCGATAAAAATCGGGTTTTTTGTTTAAAACGGTGCAAAAATCCTTGCAAAAAGGTTTGCTCCGTGTTATAATGTACAAGCATTTATATGCCCTTGTCTTGCCTAGCAAGACCGTTTAGTCCAAAAGGAGGTGAACTGCAATGAAAAGTTACGAGGTATTGTACATCATCAAGGCTGACGTCGCTGACGACGCTAAAGAGGCTTTGGTTGAAAAATTCAGCACGCTTGTTACTTCGCTCAACGGTACCGTTGACACCGTAGACAAATGGGGTCTCAAAAAATACGCATATCCCATTAACTATACTACGGAAGGTTACTACGTGCTCATGGCTTTCTCAGCAGAGGAAAACGTTCCCGCTGAAATCAATCGCCAGATGCGCATTACGGACGAAGTTGTCAGATTTATGATAACCTGTCGTTAAATGCTAAGGGAGGTAAACTTATGAATAAAGTATTTTTGATTGGCAATCTTGCGCGCGACCCGGAACTTAGAAACACTTCAAACGGTATCCCCGTTTGTACGTTTTCACTTGCCGTAAGCCGTAGATTCAAAAGTGCCAACGGAACTAATGAAACCGACTTTTTAAATATAGTAGTATGGAGAGGTCAAGCAGAAAGTTGCGCAAAATACCTCAAAAAGGGTAGTAAGGCTGCAGTAAGCGGTTCTATCCAAACCAGAAGTTATGAAGTCGACGGAGTTAAGAGATATGCAACTGATATCGTTGCAGACGAAGTGCAGTTCTTGTCTAACCGTTCCTCTGAAGGTGGAGAGATGGATTCTTTCGAACCTATGGACGCAAAAGAGGTAAAAGCCCCCGTAGGAGTGCTTGAACCGGTTGAAGAAGACTTGCCGTTTTAATTTTGGAGGTTAATATGTCGATAGTAGAAGAAAAGGGCGCTAAGCGTCCTATGAAACGTATGCCCAAAAAGAAAGTTTGTACTTTCTGCGTTGAGAAGATTGACGAAATTGATTACAAAGACGTTCAAAAACTCAAGAGATTCATTACTGAAAAGGGCAAAATTCTTCCCCGTCGCATGAGTGGAGTATGCGCTAAACATCAAAGAATCCTTGCTACCGCTATTAAGCGCGCAAGAGAAATGGCGCTTCTTCCCTACGTTGCAGACTAAGGAAAAAGTTACAAACTAAAGCACGGACGATATCCGTGCTTTTTTATTGACTCAAAGCATATAAAATGATAAAATTAAAATATTAAAGTTAGGAGATATATATGAATTTTTTAACTGCAGGTCTTAACAAATTAAAAGCGAAAAGTTTGTATCGCGAAAGAGGTTTTGATTTTGATTTAGAAAGCGCAACCGTTGACGAGATTAACAAAAAAGCGCTTAGCGTTTTAGAGCAAGATATACTTTTGGGATTTGATTATCTTCTTTTTAACTACTACTATACTCCTTGCGCGTATACGGCAAGTAATTTACTTGCAGGATATATTGCTATTATGAAGGCCGATAAAGAACTCGAAGAAGGTATACCCCCGTTTGACTTTTTTCAGTCGGTTGAAAAATATTTAACTAAAGCGTCAAGGTACGAAGACGTATTTGATGCAAAAGAATATTTTATAACTCTGGCGCAGTTTTATCTTATAGAAAGTATTGACAATATAGACAAAGCCTTTACGCTTTTGAATCGCGTGCCTACCTCGTATATAGATAAAGACGTGCAGTATTTAACGGGTATGTTATACTTCTTGCTCGGTATGAAAGACGTTGCGGTTAAACTACTAGAGAGCGCAATGGAGAGTGATAACATAGAGATAAAAGCCTCCGCATCTTTGATAATAGCAAAAATCGGAGATATCTCTCAAGAGAAAAAGGTCGAACTTTTAGAAAAAGCAATCACTGCCTCTAAACCTGCTATTATTACCGAATCGATAGCCCAACTCGAATTACTTGGAAGAGAGGACGTAGTGGCGAAGGTAGATTTTGATAAACTTGAAAAAGTTATGACTCCCGATTTACTTTTGTCTATTTCAAAATCATTTATAAAAACAGACAACCAAAAAGGAATTGAGTCTGTTGAAAAGTTTATTCAAGATGAACCACTATATAGCGCAATTTACGACAAAGTAAAATCTGGAGAAGATGTCGACGTTGACGCAATTAGGATTGAACTTAATCAAAAGAAAATTGATGAAATTGCCGATAGTGAACTATACAAAACCGCCGATAGCGTTACTAGGCGTATGCTTAATAACGAGATAATGGAAACGGTTATGGAAGAGGACGAATTTTCAGAAAACGATTATATCGTATTCATTGATTCATACGTAAAATAGTTAATTTATTTTAGCGCCACTTTTTGAGTGGCGTTTTTTTGAATTTTTACACGTAATACTCCAAATAAGCACGGCAAGGAGGGTTGATAGCGTACTTATAATTAAAGTGGGTAGTATTATCGATTGCGGATTAGATGCTCCGTTTGAAGTCAAAAGTGAAATAATTGTGGTAGGTATAAGTTGGATAGAGGTGGTGTTGATGACGGCAAAAAGCACCATAGAAGGAGTAGCGCGAGCACCGTCTTTTTGCATAGATTCTATTGCTTTAATGCCAAGAGGAGTTCCAGCCCCTCCCGCTCCGAGAAGATTAGCCGAAAAATTCATTGCGATATAAACTCTTGCCGTTTCGTTTTCGTGAGGAAAAAGTCTATTTATGAGGGGAGAGAGAAACTTTGCAATTTTTTTGCTAATACCCGTTGCATCCATAATTGTAATTATGCCCGACCAAACTATATAAATGGGAATAAGAGTAAAGGCAAGATTTATTCCGTTTTCCGTACCGGTAAGTAAGGCGGGGAGTAAAGAGTCTGGGGATAGGAAGATAATTGCAATAAACGAGACGATAATTATAGTTAACCAAACGATACTCATATAGAATTATATGTATTAAGTTAAAAATTAATATTTCCGCAAAAAAAATATTTAACATAAATCCTTGCCAAAGATTGCGTTAAGTGTTAAAATTATAGTAATGATTAAGGCTTATTACATGCAAGCAGGCGAAAACGCCGTTATCGAAGTTCCAGAAAATGAAACGTTGTCGGATACTTTTTGCGTAAAAGACAAATGGATTCATTTGCAAGACCCCACGGATAAAGAAATTGAATTCGTGATTGCAAAGTCGGGCGCGCCCGAGGAATTTCTCAAATCCGCTCTTGACGAAGAGGAGAGAGCGCGTATCGAATCGGACGATGGTTTTACCCTCGTCCTTGTCGACGTGCCTTTTACTCAAGAAGACGACGGATATTATACCTATACGACTATGCCTCTTGCAATCATCACAGGTGGAGATACCATTATCACTGTTTGTTTGAGAGAGTCGGTAGTAGTGAGCGATTTCGTGTACGGACGAGTAAAGGAACTATCACTTGTTAAACGTAGTTGGTTTACCTTAAAAATGCTCTATACCGTAGCAACTAAATTTTTGCAAAATCTTCGTCAGATTGATAAAGCCAGCCAGAGACTTCAAAACGAATTGCACCGTTCAATGAAAAATCAGGAACTCACCAGACTTCTTGAACTTGAAAATTCACTAGTCTATTTTTCAACGTCCTTGCAAGCAAACGAAGCGGTAATTAATAAAATTATCCGCAGTGACGTGCTCAAAAAGTACGAAGAGGATAAAGAACTACTAGAAGACGTTCAAATCGAGAATCAACAGGCTATTGAAATGTGTAGCATATATCGTAACATTTTGAGCGGTACTATGGACGCTTTTTCTTCGATAATATCTAATAATCTTAATATAGCGATGCGACTACTTACTGCAATTACCTTCCTTTTGTCTATACCGACTTTGATTGCAAGTTTGTTTGGCATGAACGTAGGCGTTCCTTGGCAAAACGATATAAGAGGATTTTGGATAGTACTTGGAATTTGTTTGTTGTGTAGCACGATTGCTGGTATAATCGTATTCCGTAGGCCAAACGCGCGTATAAAAAAGGACAAAAAAGACAAAAAATATGGTAAACGGAAAAGGAGAGACTAATGAGCGAGTGTAATCACGATTGCGCTTCCTGCAAATCGAAATGCGAAAATCCCGATACCTTACTTGAAAAAACTCACGAAGGTTCAAATATTAAAAAGGTTATAGCCGTAGTTAGCGGAAAAGGTGGAGTAGGTAAATCACTAGTGACTGGACTACTTGCTTCCCTTATGAGAAAAGAAGGCTCGTCTTGCGCGATAATTGACGCGGATATCACTGGTCCGTCCGTACCTAGGATGTTTGGAGTCAAAGGTATGCTTATGGGAGACGAAAACGGAGTACTCCCAAGAGAGAGCGCAAGCGGTATAAAAATGGTATCAAGCAACCTTATGCTCGAGTCTGAAACCGACCCCATTATTTGGAGAGGCCCGATAATTGCAGGTATGGTTAAACAGTTTTGGACGGACGTTATTTGGGGCGAGGTTGACTATATGTTCGTGGACTGTCCTCCGGGAACGGGTGACGTACCCTTAACGGTATTTCAGTCGATAAAGGTAGACGGAATAATTATCGTAACTTCTCCTCAAGAACTCGTTTCAATGATAGTTGCTAAAGCGGTCAAGATGGCTAATCTTATGAACGTACCCGTGATAGGTCTTATAGAGAATATGAGTTACTTGAAGTGTCCTGATTGCGGAAAGGAAATAGACGTATTCGGAAGCAGTAAAGTAAACGAAGTAGCCCTCAAATACGGACTCAAAATACTTGCAAAACTCCCCATTGACCCGTCTATTGCAAATCACGTAGATAAAGGGGAAATCGAAAAGATAGACGCTCCCTTTATGAACGAGGCGATACAAGAGATAAAAAGTATGTAACGAAGAAATCGGTGAATTTAATATGCACCGATTTTTTTACAAACAAATGAAACATAAGGTAAGGAATTTAAGTTGAAAAAGGATAATATTATCGTCAGCGAGATTAGAGAAAATTATAAAAATATTTCTATTAACGTAGACGTAGCAAATATTAATATAAGGAAAGCAGAAAAAGAAGTAACTGAAGTCGTAATAGAAAAGGCGAAAAGTTCGCGCTACAGTGTAAACGTAGAAAACGATACTCTTATAATTTGTCGAGCGAACAGGAAATGGTATACCTATCTTATTCCGATTTTCAAAGCGCCAAGGATAACGATATTTCTTCCAGAAATACAATTAAAAGATTTAACTATCAAAAGCAATACGAGTAAAATTAACGTTATAGATATATCTTGTCAATCGCTTACGATAAAAGGAAATACGGGCAAGATAAATTTAGAAAAAGTACTCGTAAATGAAAAAGTACGTATAAAAACTAATACGGGCGGAGTAAATTTGTTAGACTCTGACGCAGGGGAAATATTTATAAAAAGTAACACTGGTAAAGTTGGAGGAACTTTACTCACTGATAAAGCCTTCGTTATTAGATGTAACACTGGAAAGGTAAAAATACCAAATACTTTTGGTAGCAGTAAATGTGAGATAATAACAAACACTGGGAGCATAAATTTCGAAATAAAAAAATCTTAAAAAAAGCAGTACGAAGGTACTGCTTTTTTACAAAACTTTAACAATTTATTAACGTTTTGTTATAAGGTTTGTTTTATGATATAATTGATTTAATAAGGTGGTGTACAAAATGATAAAAATACTTCTCGTTGAAGACGACGTTGATTTGAATAGATTCGTTGCAACTACGCTTAGAAATAACGGTTATGAAGTAAGCGTGTGTTTTGACGGCGCGCAAGCAAGCGAAAAACTACAAGAGAGTGGTTTTGATTTAATCGTTACCGACGTTATGATGCCAAATATGAACGGCTTTGAACTTGCCGAGGAAATAAGGAAAACGGACTCCGAGACACCCATTATATTTATGACTGCAAAAGATGACAAGCAGTCAAAAATGCTTGGATATAATATAGGTATAGACGAATACGTTACCAAGCCTTTTGACGTGGATATATTGCTTATGAAGATAAAAGCGATATTACGTCGCGCAAAAATTGAGTCTGAAAAGGAAATAAAAGTCGGTAACTTCGTTATGAATAGCGAAGAGAGAACGGCTTGTATAAATGGAGAGGAGATTGCCTTAACTGCAAGAGAGTTCGATATACTTTTTAGACTTTTGTCATATCCCAAAAAAACTTTTACTCGTTCTGCGCTAATGAGTGAGTTTTGGGACTGGGATAGTAGCGCAACTAGTAGAACGGTAGACGTATATATGGCAAAACTTCGCGATAAGACGTCTGGTTGTGACGGGTTTGAAATTCTTACCGTTCACGGACTTGGATACAAGGTGGTTTTGAAATGAAAAATAACAAATCCCGTGCATCAAAAATAAACTGGGTAGGTGTAATATCTTTTTTTGTTTTGATTGCGATTATAATGCAAATAGCGCTTTTGTCTTATGACTTTATAATACAAAAAACCTCGAATATATCCTTGATTGCATTATTAATTTTAATAGAAATCATTATTTTATCTACTTTTTGTACAGTGTTCGACTGGATTCGTAGAAAG
>JAZQYG010000053.1:0-20090 GCA_045633305.1 Clostridia bacterium
TTCCGATACCATGACGGGTTACGACCGTTTTCGCCTTGGTAGTGAGGATTCTATTGAAACTGCAGAGTATGATGCAAAGTTTTATGATGATTCCGAAGAATACAAGACTTACCTTTGGGAAGAACTTCAACGTACTTCGCCTCGCCGTATACTTACTCCCGAAGAGGTTAAAAAAGGCGTAACGCCTGAAACGGCACAAGATTACGAGGTAGAACCTTTTTATGAGCAAGAGAAAGATATTGCGCCTGCTGTAAAAGAAAGTTATCAAGCAAAATCAAAAGACGAAGAAAGAGCGCAAGGATTAACTTTTAAAGCAAAAGTTATGATAGTTGCCTACGTTTTAGTAATTGCCTTTATGTTGACTCTCATTGCAGTTAACGCAAGCAGTTTAGCAGTACTTAACGGAAAAATTTCGGCCTTAGAGGCGACGAAAATGGAAGCAAGTGCAACTCACGAGGTTGAAAACTCCGACCTTTCTGAAAACGGACTTGTTTTTGGAACGGGAAGTGAAGCCACCCTCGAAAATGCCGTTCACGCGGGAGAATATGAACTTTTGAGCGTGAGCGCACCGGTTTCTTACGAACTTAGTGACAACTGGTTTGACAAAGTATGCGACTGGCTTGGCAGTATCGTAGGAGGCTAAGCCGTGGAGGTTTAGCGCTTGGCAAAACAAGTACAATCTTTATATCAAATTAGGAAAAAGTTATTGATAATTTTAATTTCAATAACTTTTTTATTTTGCGCAGTAATAGGAAGAGTTGGCTATATTCAACTTGTTCAAGGAAGACAGTTGCAACAAAGGGCGCTCTCGCAGTGGACGAGAGATTTACCTCTCAGTGCGCCGAGAGGAAACGTTTACGACACAAACGGCGAATTGCTTGCTGGAACAAGCACGCTTTATACGTTGTACGTAAGACCTAGGGGAGTCAGTGACGTTAGTGGTCTATGCCAGACAATTGCGCCTGTAATAGGGGCAAGTTACGAATCACTTTTTAATAAAATTTCAGGCAAAAAAGTTTCCGAAATAACGGTTGCAAAAAATCTTTCAAAAGAGCAAATGCTCAAGATAAAATCATTGAACGTTTCGGGCGTGTATTTCTCTGAAAGCGCCAAACGGTACTACCCGTATGGCGATTTTCTCACTCAAGTACTTGGTTATACAAATGTAGACGGCATAGGTCAAGAAGGGCTTGAACTATATCTTGACAACTATCTATCAGGAATAGACGGCATGATTTTAACCGAGTCGGATTTGACGGGGTTAGAACTGCAAAACGGCTCTATAGGATATTATCCAGCAATTGCGGGACTGAACGTCACGTTAACCGTAGATAGAACAATTCAACAGTTTGCAGAACAAGTAGTTCGTGACGCGCTTTCAGAACATAAAGCGCTCAGCGCCTCTTGTATAGTGATGAACGTTAATAGCGGAGCAATTATCGCTATGGCAAACGCTCCAGGCTTTGATTTGAATTCACCTCCTCGAGATGACGTTAGTACTCTTTATTCAAATATGAAAAACCGTTTGATAACCGACGTTTACGAACCAGGTTCAACCTTCAAAATTATAACGGCAGCCGCGGCACTTAACGAAGGCAAGGTTAATCCCGAAACCCTTTTTTACGACCCTGGTTACAGAATAATTGACGGTCAAAGGATTAAATGTTGGAAAACAACCGGTCACGGTAGTCAAACTTTTGCAGAAGGAGTGCAAAATAGTTGCAACTCGGTATTTATGGATTTGGCTTTATCGGTCGGCGTTGATAAAATGTACGAATATTACGAAAAATTCGGTTTAACTAAAAAAACGGGGGTGGATTTAAAAGGGGAAACGGGTAGTTTATTACTTTCAAAAAATAACGTAAAAAACGTTGACCTTGCGAGAATGGGTTTTGGTCATGCAATAGCAATATCACCCATACAACTCATTAGCGCCGCCTCAAGCGCAGTGAACGGTGGAAAACTCGTTACTCCTTATATTTGCGAAAAAATAACGGACAAAGACGGCAAAAGTGTATTTAACGCAAGTACTGAGGTAAAAGGAAGGGTTATTTCTGAACAAACGAGTAAAACTTTGTCGTTGTTGCTTGAAAAAGTCGTAAGTGAAGGAAGTGGCAAACACGCTTTTGTAAACGGATACAGTATAGGAGGAAAGACTGGAACTGCTCAAAAATACAAAAACGGTGTGATTGCAAGTGGGGCGTACGTTTCTTCTTTTTTAGGTTTTGCTCCCGCTGATAAACCGGAATACGCTATTTTGATGTCGGTAAACGAGCCTTCTACTGGTGTTTATTACGGAAGTTTAGTTGCCGCGCCCTACGTTGGTAAACTTTTTAGCAATCTATTTGCTCATTATTCTATTGCGCCCAACCCGAAACTTATGGCAAAAGACTACGACGTCTATTTTGAAATGCCGAATTTGGTTGGAAAAAGTTTTTCGGAAGCATCAATTATTTTAAAAGAACTTGGTATCGTATTTGAAAGAGAGGGAGAGGGAAAGGTTATAAGCGCTCAAATTCCAAAAGAGGGTAGCAAGATTAATAAATACGTGGTTGCTCTTCTTGAAACGGATTGAAAGTATTGATTTTAAGAGGAAAATATGCTAAAATAGTAAAAATAATTAATTTTAAATAAACTTTGGAAGAAAAATTTATGGAATATTCGTTGTTTTTAACTATTTGCCTTATATTGTCAATTTGCGTTTTGGTTTTTGCCGTAGCATTTTGCGTTTGCTGTTATAGACGAAGATATTTGTATAACCCCGGCAAAGACCAAAATAAAGAATTTACTTTTACAATTCTTCAAATTTTTATTTTGTTGTTCTATATAAGCGCTTTGGTTGTAATTTTTCCTATGATTTTTCTTCAAAATTTTGTTGATGAAGCGCCTATATTGCACGTATTCAAGAGCTTGGTTTTTTCCTTGGGTACGACCATACAATTTTTTTCGGTTGGGGCAGATTTAACTCTTGCAAGTAGCGTTTTGAGCGCTCATGGAATTTTGAGCGAAACTATCGGAGTAATTTATTCGGCTTACTTTACCTTAGTTTATTTAATTGCTCCTATTTTGACCTTGGGCTTTATATTGTCCTTTTTTAAAAATTTGACGGCAACGATAAAGTATTATCTTTGTCACTATCGTACGATAATTTATCTTTCTGCGCTTAACGAAAAGTCGCTTGCCCTTGCAAAGGACGCGCTTGATAAATATTATCCTACCAAAGTTTTAGTTGTTTTTTGTGGGGTTGACGCAAATTGCTCGGATTTAGACAAAGAAAAAGCAAGACGTCTTGGTGCGGTTTTATTAAAAAAGGATATAAATTCAATAGGACTCAAAAAATCACGGAAATTAGCGCGTAAATTTTATTTTATAGCCTCAAACGAGTGTGATAACTTAAAAAGCGCCTTGGAGCTTATAAATAATTGCTTAAAAGTGGATAACGTCAACGTAAAGGAGAGCGAATTTTACGTATTTAGCGCGAACGCAGGTAGCGAAATGCTTCTTGATTCTGCGGATAAAGGCAATATGAAAGTTCGTAGAGTTAACGAAAGTAGAAATTTCGTTTATTCACTTATGGATAGTTATCCCATATTTGATAGATACGTTCAAAGTGAGGAAACCAAAAAGTTAAATGTTTTGATTTGTGGTTTTGAAAAATTAGGTCAAGAACTGCTAAAAACTCTCGTTTGGTGTGGACAAATGATAGGCTACGAACTAAACGTGCACGTTATTAGTCAAGGCGAAAATAGCATTGCTGTATTTCAAGGGTTAGCGCCTGAAATTCTCGAAATGAACGCAAAAAGAATAAAGGGTGAGCCTTATTATAACCTTACTTTTTACGATGGAGTGGACGTGAGTGATTCTTCTTTTGTAGAGACCATACAAAAGGTAGGCGAAATTACAACGGCATATTGTTGCTTAGGAGACGACGACCTCAATATCGAAACGGCTAAAAAGTTGAGTGTTTTCACAAAAAGATGTGCAAATAATACTGGCGCGTGTTTACCGTTGATACTTTCTATCGTAAATAGTCCTGCAAAAGCTAAAACTTTTATCGAAAACGGCGGACTAAAAGACGAACAAGGTGAGGTAATCGATATAAAATTCGTGGGGGATACCGATTCTATTGCAAAGATAGATTTCGTTGAATTTACCGAATTTGAAAAAGAGGCTTTTGAGTGTCATATGCGTTGGAGTAACGTAACGAGCGCTCAATCAGACGTGCTGAAGTTTGAGCAAACGGAATATTACAGACGCGCATCTACTGCTGAAACATTGCATATGAAATTAAAAAGCAAATTGAACATACAAGAAATTGCAACAATAGAAGAAATAAAAGAACTTGAACACAAGCGTTGGAGCGCGTTTATGCGTTCTGAAGGTTTTGTGTACGGCGCTAAAAAAGATTTCACTGCAAAAACCCATCCAAAACTTATTCCATACGACGAGTTATCTGAATTTGAAAAGGACAAAGACGCAGCAGTTAGTAAAGTTAAATAATCAGTCAATAAAGTTCACAAAACGACAATAGTATATATAATGCGAAACACCTCGTGATTTAATATAAATCACGAGGTGTTTTTATGTAAAAATTTTTTAATTTTTTAGTAGTTCACACATAATGAAAGACGCAAATTAATAAGATAGGAAAGAAAGGGGAATTTATGCGTTTTTCAGAGTTGTTTAAGGATAGAGTAAGTGATGATGATTGTTTAATTAGAGGACTTTGTTGTAATAGCAGTCAAGTTCTTTATGGTGACTTATTTTTTTCTCTTGAAAAAGATTTTGAACGTGCTAGAAAATACGTTTTTCAAGCCTATGAAAAAGGCGCGTCAGGTGTGGTGAGTAGTCGTAGTTTTGGACTAAAAAACGAAATCGTAGTGCCTGAGGTTCATCAAGAAATGAAAAGAGTTGCTAACCTTTTTTACGACAAACCACGAGAGAATTTGACTCTAGTTGGCGTGACTGGTACTAACGGTAAAACAACGACGACGCATCTAATTTACGATATTTTAAGCGAGGCTAAAATTCCTTGCGGTATTATCGGGACGTTGGGCGCAAAGTGGGGTGGTGGAGAGCGAACTCTCATAAATACGACCCCTAGTTACATAGAATTTATGAAAACGCTTTTTTTAATGAAAAAGGACGGTGTGCGCGTAGTTTTATGCGAGGCGTCGGCTCATGCCGTTGCTCAAAATAGATTGCAAGACGTAAAATTCGACATAGGTGTATTTACTAATCTTTCTCAAGACCATTTAGATTACTTTGAAAATATGGAAAAGTATGAAAAGGCAAAAATTGACTTTTTTAGCAAATGCGTTGAAGGCAAATGCGTTGTAAATACGGATTCTAAAACAGGTAAAAAGATTTATAAAAAATACAAAAACAGAACGCTAACTTACGGAATAGATAGTCCTGCGGATTTTCATTTAACTAAAAACGATTGCATAAAGGTGGACGCGCTTGGCGAAAGTATTAACTTCAAGTCACCTTTATACGGCAAATTTAACGAATATAATCTACTTGCATCAATTAGCGTATGTAAAATTTTGGGATTAAGTTGGGAAAGTATTGAAAAAGGCGTGCAAAAAATTAAGGTCGTTCCCGGCCGATTTAACGTTTATAAGGGTAAAAAAACAGCAATAATCGATTATGCGCATACCCCTGACGGACTGGAAAACGTACTCAAAACTTGTCGTCCTCTGACGAAAGGAAAAATTATTTGCGTGTTTGGTTGCGGAGGGGATAGAGACAGAGAAAAAAGGGCAATAATGGGTAGAGTATCCCAAGCATATGCCGACCTAACTATTTTGACCGAAGATAATAGTCGTAGTGAAAAAACGAAGGATATCGTGAGTGACGTGCTCAAAGGTATGGACAAAAAACCTATTATTATTTTATCAAGGAAAAAAGCGATTAAGCGCGCTTTTAAATTAGCAAAAGAAGAGGACGTGATATTGATTGCAGGCAAGGGAGCGGAAAATTACATAGAAAAGAAGGGCAAGAAAATTTACTTTTCCGACCAAGAAATCGTCAAAAAATTACTTGGTATAAAAACGTAAAGGAGATATAAATGTTTCGTATAGGAATATCGGCGTTTTGTTCAATAATTTTGACTTGTTGTTTATGTCCTTTCGTGCTAAGTGCAACGCGAAAGTTTAAAGCAGGTCAACCTATATTAGGATACGTTACTAATCACTATTCAAAAAGCGGTACGCCAACTATGGGAGGGATTGCTTTTTTACTTGGCTCGTGTAGTATAGCAATTTTAACGAACGTCGGTTATTCGCATTACGCGGTCGTTACTGCGGTATCCGCTTTGGGCTTTGGCGTGGTAGGTTTTTTAGACGACTTTTTGAAAATTAAAAGAGCGGATAATCAAGGTTTAAAGGCATATCAAAAACTTATCGGACAATTAGGTCTTGGGGTAATACTTGCCTTTTTTGCATACAACGACCCAGGCATCGGAAGTTCGTTGAAGATACCTTTTAGCAAAAATGAAATTGAACTGGGCTACTTTGCAGTGCCGTGCTACACGCTCTTTATAGTTGGTGTGGTAAATTTCGTTAATTTAACGGACGGACTAGACGGATTAGTTTCTACGACTGGAACTATTTATTCTATTGCAATAGGTATCGTTATATTTTTATCTTCGTTTAATAATCCCATATTGTCCTCCGAGTACGTAGGACTTTCATCTTTCGTGATTTCATTTGGGGGCGCTTTAAGCGTATTTTTCGTATTGAACAGTTTCCCCGCAAAAATCTTTATGGGGGATACAGGTTCTTTAGGTGTAGGGGCGGTAGTTGCTCTATCTGCGCTATTTTCTAAAAACGCTATTTTATTTTTTATTATCGGTATAGTTTATCTCATTTCCGGATTATCCGTGATGATTCAAGTAATTTGGTTTAAATTAACTAAAAAAAGGGTGTTCAAAATGGCGCCTTTTCATCATCACTTGGAAAGATGTGGAATTCACGAAAATAAAATAGTTGCAATATATTCTTTGATAACTCTTTGCGCCGGACTTGGCGTAATATCGTTTTGGGGGTAAATATGAATTTTAATAAAAAAAACGTTGTAGTATTAGGTGCAGGTGAAAGCGGAGAAGGAGCGTTGAATCTTTTGCAAAGATTAGGCGCAAAAACCTACGTTTTTGACGAAAATGAAGAAAAAGCAAAAAAACTTGCCTCAAATTATAATGCGAATCATCTAAACTCAAAAAATCTTCCTGAAACTATGGCTAAAGCCTATTGCGTAATATTGAGTCCGGGTATAGACGTTGATTCAAATTACGTAGTTATGGCAAAAGCGCTTGGACTTAAAGTTATTCCAGAAATTGAACTTGCATCAATGCAACTCAGAGGAAAAAATATTTCAGTTACCGGTACAAATGGAAAAAGTAGTAGCGTAAGACTTATAACGAGCGTATTGAATTTTTGTGGAAAATTTGCAGTTTCAGGAGGAAATATAGGAACTGCATTTAGTCGTTTTGCAGACAAACTAAATGCTCAAGATATAGCGGTTATTGAAACTAGCAGTTTTCAACTGGAAACGACGGAAAATTATCACGCTGACGTAGCGGTAATACTAAACGTTACGTCAGACCATATCAATAGGCACAAGGATTTGCAAAAATATATAGATGCGAAGAAAAAATTAATTGCAAATTCTACTCAAAGTGACTACGTGGTAGCAAACTTTGACGACAAAACGGTAAAAAGTATGATAAACGAAGGGCAAACTTGTGCGCAAATTTTTTATTTTAGTAAAAGTGAAAGAGTTGACCAAGGCGTATATATAAACGGAGAAAATATAACCGCTGTTATCCACGCAAACGAATACGTCATAGGAAAACTTTGCGACGTTACCCCTTTGAATACTCATATCGAAAACGTGCTTGCAACACTTTGCGTTGCTCTCATTTATAATTTACCTATCGGTAGCGTTTACAAAAAAATAAGAGAATTCGTGCCCGATACTCATACGTTGAGAAAAATTAATACGATAAACGGAATTGATTACGTTGACGATAGTAAAGGAACAAACGTGTCGGCAACTTTACACGCCGTGAAGAGCACGAAAGGTAAACTTGCTCTTATTGTTGGAGGACGAGAAAAAGGGGAAGATTATTCCGTGCTATTTCAATCCCTACCAGACAAAGTGAAACAAGTCGTTTTTTTAGGAGAAAACGCCGATAAACTATATTCAGTTGCCTCAAATCTCGGAATAAAGGGCGCTATTGCTACGGATATGCAAAATGCAGTTTTTCTTGCTACGGAAACGTTAGATGGGGAAGGAACGGTACTTTTTTCTCCTGCTTGCGCAAGTTTTGATAGGTATGAAAATTATAAAAAAAGAGGAGAAGATTTTGCGTGCGTGGTGAATAGTTATGAGCAAAAATAAAGTTGGATATTTAATTCTTATAATAACTTTTTTGCTTGTTTTAATAGGTCACGTGATGATATATAGCGCAAGTTCGTACGTGTCTCAAATTGATTTTGGAGACAGTTTTTATCACGTAAAAAAACAATTGTTAGGCTTTTTTGCGGGCATTGCTCTAGTGATTTTGAGTTTGGTTATAAAAACGGAAATTCTTGATAAATTTAGGTGGATAATAATGGGCGTATCTATCGTTTTGATGGGGCTCGTTTTCGTGCCAGGAATAGGAGTTGAAAGTTACGGCGCAAAACGATGGATAAATCTTGGTTTTACTACGATTCAACCTTCTGAGGTTATGAAGTTTGCACTTGTAATTTTTATCGCAGGGTACATAAAAGACAAAAGATGCGACAAGTGGAAGGTGATATTTAGCGTGCTTTTGACGGGCGGAGCAGTTGCCGTTTTGTTGCTTTTGCAACCTAATATGTCTATAACTGTATGCGTATTTGGCGTAATGTTTATAATGCTTATCGTCGGCGGAATTAAAATAAAACAATTAATTCTTTTAATTGTCCCGTTTTTGATAGGAGCAATTTTACTTATTTTATTAGAACCGTATAGACTTAATCGTTTACTTGCTTTTATCGACCCTTGGAAATCCCCAAAGGAAGAAGGTTTTCAACTCATACAATCATACTACGCAATAGGTAGCGGTGGATTTTTTGGAGTAGGACTGTTTAATTCAAGACAAAAATATCTTTTTTTACCTTTTGCAGAGTCAGATTTCGTTTTTTCAGTTATTTGTGAGGAACTTGGATTTTTGGGGTGCGTATTCGTGCTTGCTTTATTTTTTGCGCTTATCGTTTGCGGTGTAAAAGTTGCAAATAACGCAACCACGCCTTTTGATAGTTTTCTTGCGTCGGGAATAACTTCGGTTATTGCCGTGCAAACCCTCGTAAATATTGCCGTAGTTAGCGGAAGTATCCCACCGACGGGACTCCCTCTTCCTTATATTAGCGCGGGAGGAAGTTCTCTTTCCGTATTTATGATGGCGTCGGGAATTTTGGTTAACATAAGTCGCAAAAGGAGTTTCACACTTAAAAAATTAAAGCCATAGTATATAGTGAAATCTTTTTAACGCCCAAGGAGTGTGATAATGAGTAAATATATAATTAACGGTGGGCGAAAATTGTACGGAGAAATCGATATCCAAACCTCAAAAAATGCAGTACTACCCATATTTGCAGGTAGTTGTATGTGTAATGGAATCGTAACTATACGTAATTCACCACAAATAGCGGATTGCGAAAGCATGTTAAATATACTTCGTTCTCTTGGAGTAAAGGTGACGAGGGAAGGAAAGGACGTTTTTTTAGATACGTCTAATATGGAAAACAACGAAATTCCTCCCGCTCTTGCAAGAGAACTTCGTTCTTCTATTTTTTTATTAGGACCTATACTTGCAAGATTTAAGTTTGCAAAAGTTGCATATCCCGGAGGATGCGAAATAGGACTTCGACCTATTGATATGCACCTCAAAGGGTTAAGGGAACTAAACGTTGATATAAAAGAAGAATCGGGCTACATATACTGTGATGCAAAAGATATGAGGGGCGCAAATATTCAACTTGATTTGCCAAGTGTGGGCGCAACTGAAAATATAATGATGGCGGCAGTTGCAGCCAAAGGCCGTACCATTATCGGGAACGCCGCAAAAGAACCTGAAATAGTAGATTTGCAAAATTTTCTTATAAAGTGCGGAGCAAAAATTTCGGGCGCGGGAACTAGTACGATAACCGTTTACGGAGGAGGAGAGTTAAAAGGAGTCGAATACACCCCTATGAAAGATAGAATTGTTGCGGGTACTTATATGCTTGCAACGTGTATGTGTGGGGGTGAATTGCTCTTAAACGGCGCGGTGAGTGATGATTTAGAGTCTTTGATTAGCAAATTGTCTAAATACGCTTGCAAAATAACTATAAATAGTGATAATATATATATAAAAGCGGAAGACCGCCCATATCCCGTCGATATAATTGAAACCTCTCCATATCCGGGTTTTCCCACCGATTTACAGGCTCAAACCGTTGCAATGCTTTCTCTTAGTAAAGGTACGAGTTTGGTGGTGGAGAATATGTTTGAAACGAGATTCAAATACATTCCCGAACTTTTAAAAATGGGAGCAAAAATCGTAGTTAGAGGACGTAATGCCGTTATTTGCGGAGTACCTCGATTATATGGGGCTGAAGTTATTGCTAGAGATTTGCGCGGAGGCGCGGCGTTAGTTCTTGCTGGACTTGTGGCAAAAGGTCGAACCGTGGTTGATAACATCTATCACATTGATAGGGGATATGAAAATTTAGAAGGCGTTTTACGTAAGATAGGCGCGGATATCACAAGGAAGTAAAATGACTAAAAGAACTACGATACTTTTTGTTTGCTTGATAATTCTTGCTATACTGCTCATTTTGAACGGTACGGTTTTCGTCGTTAAAGACGTTGCCGTTGTCGATTACTATGGGCAGGAAGAATCTTTGGACAAGCAAAAAATTGCCGAACTTTCAAAAGTGTCGGGAAATAATATATTTACGATAAGCGAAAGCGTTGCTATCAAAAATATCGAAAGTGTAATGCCTGAGGTAAAAGTCGTAGAGGTCGTTAGACAATTTCCTTCTTCGATAAAAATCGTAGTTCACAAACGCGTTCCGATACTTGGAATCAAAAACGGGGATTCAGGTTTTATCGTGGTAGATAGAGAGTGTCAAGTTTTAACTGGCGTTAATTCACTTGAAGAGTCGGACGTTGATTTGATTGAGGTAGACGGGGTTAGAATAGATAAAGCAACTTTGGGTGAAAAATTGTCCTTAACTGGCAATTCATTTGTAAGACTAACTCAAATTATTGATTCCTTTGAGAGAATAGGTGAGCAAGGATATCGAGATGCAAATCTATGCCTGATTGTAGAAAAGATTTCTTTTGCAGGAGATAACGTTTCGATAAAAATGGAAGAAGGAGTAGAACTTCGTTTTGACGCTTCCGTAGATTGTTTGAAAAAGTTGCAAGTTTTGGTTAGTTGTTATAACGACAAGCCGGAATATCGTTCAAGTGGCGTATTGACCGTTGATTACAATATGGAAACGGGTGTATACGAGGCAAAACGCTCGAATTGAGCGCATTGACAAATTCGGCTCAATAATTTAATATTATTAATTATACAATCGGAGAAATATGGTGAGAACAAACGACGTTGCCGTCCTTGATATAGGGTCGGAAAAAATTTCTGTATATTACGGCACCAAAAGCGTTAATAATACCTTTAATATAAAAGCGACATCAAGCGTTCGTTACGCGGGTTTTGCAGATGGAGAATGGCTAGAAGAAGATAATCTTCCCTCTGTTATACAAAAAGTAATAAGAGAGGTAGAAGAGAGCGCTCGAATTCGTATTCGTAAACTTTTTATCGGTGTACCGGGTGAGTTTACGACCACGGTGGCAAAAGATGTCGGAATTGCCTTTGATAGAAAAAGAAGGGTAACGGGATACGATATTGACGACTTATACGAAAGAGGAAACACCTACAAGAATCATAAACGTTACGCTACTATAAATTACGCAGCAGTTTATTACACTTTAGACGACAATAGACGTTTGGTTGACCCCATAGGACTTACCTCGACTAAACTTAACGGACTTATCTCTTACGTTTTGTGCGAAAGAAAATTTATTCACGATATAAACGCCGTCATGAAAGGTCTTGGGGTGAGAGAAGTAGAGTTCATATCTTCTGCTTGGGCAGAGGCTATGTATCTGTTCGAAGAAGAGCAAAGAGATCGTTCTATTATTCTTGCGGACGTTGGATATATATCTTCAAGCGTTATGGTTGCAAGAGGAGACGGATTACTTTATATGTCCTCCTTTTCTTGCGGCGGGGCTCATATAAGTGGAGATTTGACACTTAATTTGAATATTCCGTATACTCACGCTGAACAACTCGTTAGGCAAATTAATTTAAAAAGAGAAGTTCAGCAAGATGAGAAATATAGAATTACCCTTAAGGATTCTACTTACGAATATCCCGCTCTTGAAGTTAACGAAATAGCAAAAGCGCGAATAGTATTTATAGGACAAGCAATCAATAAATGTTTGGCTCGTTGTGAATATGATTTTCCATCTCATTTGCCTATTTACGTTACGGGTGGCGGATTATATAATTTTATCGGAGCAAAAGAAATTATTTCAAGAATTACTACTAGAAGCGTAGAGTTTATAGAACCTAACGACCCAAAATATGCAAAACCTTATTACTCAAGCGCGTTAGGATTAATGGAAATGGCTCTTCGCCACGCAGATACTACTGCGCAAAGTTTTTGGAGTAAAATATTTAAAAGGAACTAACGGAGGGATTATGGAAAACGAATACGTAAACCCCAACACTCAAAAAGGGGTAAAAATAGTTGTAGTCGGCGTTGGTGGCGGTGGAAGTAACGCTGTTAATAGGATGATTGACGCTGGTGTAAATAACGCAGAATTTATCGTTATAAATACCGATAGACAAGATTTATTAAAATCCTCTGCGTCGCAGTGCATACAAATAGGTGAAAAACTTACTCGCGGTCTTGGCGCAGGCGCTAATCCCGGAGTAGGTCAAGACGCTGCTTTAGAGAGCCGTGACGAAATAACCAAAGCAATTGCGGATGCAAACCTAGTTTTCATTACCGCAGGTATGGGCGGCGGAACTGGAACCGGCGCTGCTCCCGTCGTTGCAAGCATAGCAAGAGAACTTGGCAAACTAACTATTGCCGTCGTTACCAAACCTTTTTCTTTTGAAGGCGCAGTACGTATGCAAAACGCAAAGATAGGTATTGAAAAGTTACGTAAATACGTTGATACTCTTGTAATTATTCCTAATGAAAAACTTGCTCACGTAGTTCCCAAAGGTTCTACGCTCGTTCAGTCTTTCCAGTATGCAGACGATATACTTCGTCAAGGCATACAAGGAATATCCGACCTTATAACGACTACTTCTCTTATAAACCTCGACTTTGCAGACGTTGAGGCGGTTATGAAGGATAAAGGACTCGCTCACATGGGTATAGGTCATGGAAAAGGACGCAATCGTACTCTCGACGCTGTGCGTCAAGCAGTCGTTAGTCCTATGTTAGAGACGAATATTTCGGGCGCAACCAGCGTAATATTAAACGTTACGGGAGGAATAGACCTTGCTCTTGGTGAAGTTTACGATGCTTGTGGCCTTGTAAAAGAAGTCGTATCACCTGATGCAAACATTATATTCGGTACGGGTATAGATGAAAATCTTGACGGTGAAGTACGCGTAACCGTAATTGCAACTGGCTTTGCTGCTCCTACCAGTCAAGAAAATAGCGTTGAGCCTCAAAAGGTTGAGCCTACTATAAAAATAGAAGAAAAAGAAGAAATAGAAGAACTTCCCGTCGAAGAAGAAAGGGATAACGTTTTAAGGGATAGAACTGTAATCGACGATACGGAAGAGGATGAATACGACGATATAGTAGAGCCTATTATAGATATGGATTCTAATGAAATCCCGAGTTTTTTGCAAAGAATCAAATTAAGAAGGAAATAATCGATGAAACTAGCGATAGGGGAATTTAGTTTATATATCGTAAAAAGAGATTCGGCTTTTTTTGGAACGGATTTAGGCAGTCTTGATTTAATGGGGAGAACTAGTTTAGAGTGGCTTTTGAAACTTGACGATTCGGCAATAGTTGTAAACGACGTAGAAGTTGAGAATTTGTCATATTCTATAGTTTTGTATTCGGATACGCCACTGGTAACTTACGACGATTTGTGCAAGGCTACCGAAATTATGGAAAATAGAAACGTTTCAAACGCTATTCTTCCTTGTGGATATATACTTACTGAAAATTGCTCAAAACTAGTTGAAATACCGCTTGAATCTTCTAATTTTATTCGTTTAACTGATGCGGAAAGTTATGAAAAGATACTTTGCTCTTTAAGAACACGAATAAATCACGAATATATGCAAAGCGGTGTGTTTATAGAAGATTGTGCGTCGGTTTATATCGACGATACCGTTGAAATAGGAAAAGGAACGGTTATTAAAAATAATAACCGCATAAAAGGTTCTACCGTTGTAGGGGAAAGGGTAGTATTCGAACCGAATAACAACGTTACCAACACGATAATAGGAGACGAAGTTAAATTAAATTCGGTAGTGTCTGTGGACGCTCAAATCGGAGAAAAAACTACTCTTGGTCCGTACGTTTATTTAAGACCGGGAGCAAAAATAGGAACTGGATGCAAAGTGGGAGATTTTGTAGAAATCAAAAATTCTACCGTTTGTGACGGCGCGAAAGTTCCTCATCTTGCATACGTTGGAGATGCTGACGTTGGGCGTCGGGTAAACGTTGGTTGCGGAGTTATTTTTGCTAATTACGACGGCAAAAAGAAACATCGCACGAAGGTAGGAGACGATTCATTTATAGGAAGTAACACCACTCTTATTGCACCGATTGAAGTCGGAGAAGGAGCATTTATCGCGGCAGGCGCTACGATTGCTCGTTCAGTGCCCGGGGGGGCTTTTGTTATCGCTCGCGCAAGCGAAACGATAAAAGAGGGGCGTGCTGAAAAATATCTAAAAAAGGATTAGGAGTATGAGAAGGTTTTTTGGAACTGACGGAATCCGCGGTGTAGCCAACCAAGACTTAACCGCGGATATTGCTTATAAGTGTGGAAACGCTCTTTCTACGCTTTCGAGATATCCTACCGTAGTTATCGGTAGAGATACGAGATTATCGGGTGATATGTTAACTCTTGCGGTTGCATCGGGTGTTACCGCGGGCGGTGGTAACGTAATAGACGTTGGAATTATGCCAACTGCGGCTATTGCTTACTTAACTAAATATTTCGGCGCGAAATACGGCGTAGTAATATCGGCATCACATAATGCGCCCGAATATAACGGAATTAAGGTGTTTGGTAGTACTGGATACAAACTTTCCGAAGAAGAAGAGGAAGAAATCGAAGATTCTTTTACAAAAGGACTTTTCGTTGCTCATCCTAATTTAGGTAAATACAAAAGAGTAGATTACGGCGCGGATATCTACGTTGATTATTTGAGAAAAACTTGTCCCGAAGGATTGAACGGACTCAAAGTTGTTCTTGATTGTTGTAACGGTGCGGCGTATCAAATCGCACCACAAATTTTTAAAGAATTAGGCGCTGAAGTAAAAGTTTATAATTCAGAAAATACGGGACTTAGAATTAACGTTGACTGCGGTTCGCTTCATCCTGAAGGACTCGTAGCAAAAGTTAGAGAAAAAGGCTTTGATATAGGTTTTGCTTTTGACGGTGACTCGGATAGACTTCTTGCCGTTGACGAAGAAGGAAATACTATTGACGGTGACCAAATAATATATCTTTTGGGTACTAAAATGAAAGCAGAAAATAGGCTCGTAGGCGATATGGTCGTAGGTACGCATCATACTAATATGGGTGTTCAACGTGCTCTTGAAAAGAAAGGAATTAAGTTACTTCGTTCGGATATCGGCGACAAATACGTAATGGAACTTATGCAAAAAGAAGGCGCTGTAATAGGTGGAGAACAGTCCGGTCATATTATTATATCGGAATATGCGACTACTGGTGACGGAATACTTTCCGCAATTCAACTTGCAAGGCTTATTATGCAAGGTGGAAAGATATCGAAACAACTTGATTTTAAACTTTTCCCTCAAGTTAACGTTAACCTAATCGTTAAAGATAAAATTCGAGTAATGAACAACGAAGGTCTTGCCGAATTTATTGATAACTGTCGTGACAAATTAAAAATGCGCGGAAGAGTTCTCGTTAGAGCATCGGGAACTGAACCCAAAATTAGAGTTATGGTAGAGTGTGAAGATTTAGCTCTTGCCGAGCAACTGGCAAATGAAATTTCGGAGAGAGTTAAGTCTATAGGCTAAAAAAGGAGAAAAACGTGAATTACAATAATTTTTTAGGCAAAGCAATACAAGAAATAAAACCTTCTGGAATTAGAAAGTTTTTTGACATAGTGGCAGAAATGAAAGATGCTATTTCTCTCGGCGTAGGTGAACCCGATTTTGTTACTCCCTCAAACGTAAGAGATGCCGCCATCAAATCTATAAATGATGGATATACGCAGTACACCTCAAACTCTGGACTTATGGAACTCAGAGAGGAAATTGCCGTTTATCTTAAAGATAGATTTGCTCTTGAATACGAGCCTAAAAAGCAAATTATTATAACGGTTGGGGCAAGTGAGGCGATTGACTGCACTTTGCGCGCTCTTATTAATCCGGGTGACGAGGTTTTGATTCCCGACCCAAGTTACGTTTCATACTCTCCGTGTGTTACGTTATGTGGGGGCGTTCCCGTAAGCGTAAATACTTCGGAAGAGCACGAATTCAAACTTATTCCCGAAGAACTTGAAAAAAGCATAACTAACAAGAGCAAAATTTTGATTCTTCCTTATCCAAATAACCCCACGGGTGGAATTATGGAAAAGGATAAACTCGAGGCTATTGCAAAGATTATTGAAAAGCATAATTTGATTGTAATTTCAGATGAGATTTACGCTGAACTCACCTATGGAGGTAAACACGTTTCTATTGCATCTATTGATGGTATGAAAGAGAGAACGGTGCTTATTAATGGTTTTTCAAAGGCTTTTGCGATGACTGGTTGGAGAGTTGGCTACGTTGCCGCTCCAGAAGAGATATTGACTCAAATATTAAAAATCCATCAATACGTAATAATGTGTGCGCCTACAGCAGGACAATTTGGCGCTCTTGAAGCGTTAAAGTCAGGTAAACTTAACGACTTCAAAGACGTAAAATATATGTGTGACGACTATGATTCGAGAAGAAAGTTTCTCGTAAAAGCGTTGAGAGATGCAGGACTTGATTGCTTTGAACCAAAAGGCGCGTTTTATTGTTTCCCATCTGTTAAAAAACTCGGAGTAACGGGCGAAGAATTTGCAGAAGGACTCTTGAGGGCAAAAAAAGTAGCGGTAGTTCCAGGAAACGCTTTTGGTGAAAGTGGAGAATATCACGTTAGATGCTGTTATGCGACCAGTATGGAAAACTTGAAGATTGCAACTGAAAGAATTGCCGAATACGTATCGGAAATAAAAAGTAAATAAACCTAACCTCTAAATTGTTTGACTTTTAGTTAGGTTTGTACTAAAATACTTGATTAAGTGATAAAATTAGAAAATGTTTTCGTTTGAGCGGAAATATTTTCTTATGTAGACGCAAAAATGCGTCGGGAGGAAAGTAAATATGGCAAAAGAGTATATTATGACTCAAGAGAGTTTTGAGAATCTCAAACAACGTTTACAGTATCTCAAAACTATTGCAAGAAAGGACGTTGCTCAAAAGATTAGCACGGCTCGTGATTTTGGCGATTTATCTGAAAACGCAGAATATAGCGCAGCAAGAGAAGAGCAGGCTCAAATCGAGGGCGAAATTCTTGAAATTGAAAACAAAATTAATAATGCAAAAATTCTTGCCCCTGAAAACATTGATAAAAGTGTGGTTGGCGTAGGTTGCAAAGTTAAAATCGTTGAACAGTCGTCTGGTAGAGAAATGGAATACACTATCGTAGGAACTGTTGAAGTTGATATCAAAAACGGAAAAATTAGCAACGAATCACCTATCGGTCAAGAACTTATGAATAAACGTCAAGGGGACGTTATTTCAGTTAGAGATAAAAAATTTAAAATAGTTAGCATAACTTAACTTGGAGGCACAATGCAAGAAGAAAAGGTAGTTGCAGCGCAAACGCTTGAGCAACAAGAAGAGGATATTAACGAAATAATCAAAATTCGTAGAGAAAAACTGCAAAAACTTTGTGACGACGGTCAAAATCCTTATGAAGTAGTAAAATATGACAAAACTCACTCCTCTGGGGATATTATCAAAAATCACGAAAAATACGAGCAAGAGGAAACCGTTGTTAGAATTGCAGGAAGAATGGTGTCTAGACGAATCATGGGCAAAGCATCTTTTGCTCACGTTTTGGATATGGACGGTACTATTCAAGTATACCTTAGAATAGACGAACTTCAAGATGCGTACGACGATTTCAAAAAATACGATATCGGTGATATTATCGGTATTGAAGGTAAAGTTTTCGTTACTCATAAGGGCGAAGTTTCAATAAGAGCAACTGCTGTTAAACTTCTTTCTAAGTCACTTTTACCTCTTCCTGAAAAATTTCACGGACTAAAAGACCCTGACCTTAGATATCGTCAACGTTACGTTGACCTTATTGCAAATCCGGAAGTTAAAAAGACTTTCGTAATGAGAAGTCGTATCATTTCGGCAATTAGGGAATATTTAGACGCGCGTGATTTCGTAGAGGTAGAAACTCCTATTTTGAATACGATAGCAGGTGGCGCGGCTGCAAGACCTTTTATAACGCACCACAATACTCTTGATATTGATATGTATATGAGAGTTGCGCCCGAACTTTACTTGAAAAGACTTATCGTAGGCGGATTTGAGAGAGTTTACGAACTTGGTCGTACTTTCCGTAACGAAGGTATGAGTGTAAAGCACAATCCTGAGTTTACTCTTCTTGAAATATATCAAGCATATACCGACTTTGAGGGTATGATTAAACTCACGGAAGAACTCTATCAACATATAATTGATAAAGTTTTGGAAGGAAATTACAAGATTTCTTATCAAGGAGTTGACGTTGACCTAACTAGACCTTGGGCGAAAATGACCATGGCAGACGCAGTTAAAAAATACGTTGGTCTTGATTTTGATAATTGTTCTCTTGAAGAAATTTATGCACAAGCAAAGCAAAAGGGTATAGAACTTGAAAAAGGTCTTACTTGGGGTAGAGCGCTTTATAACGTTTTCGACGAATACGTAGAGGACAAACTTATCAATCCTACCTTTATTATTGATTATCCCGTTGAGGTTTCACCTCTTGCAAAGCGTAAACCTACGGACAAGCGTCTCACCGAAAGATTTGAATTCTTTATCACGGGAAGAGAAATGGGTAACGCCTTTTCTGAACTTAACGACCCGATTGACCAAAAATCTAGATTTGAAGAACAAGCGAAGAAACGTTCACAAGGAGACGAAGAGGCTCAAATGGCTGACTCTGATTACGTTACTGCACTTGAATACGGTATGCCTCCAACAGGCGGACTCGGTATAGGTATCGATAGACTCGTAATGCTTTTGACCGATAGTTATTCAATAAGAGACGTAATTTTGTTCCCCACAATGAAACCAAGAGGAAACTAAATGGATTTAAAGGTAACTAAACAAAGATTTAACGAGCACTGGACTTACGATTGGGTAAAGTATATTTGTTTCATACTTCTTGCAATATTCGCAGTCAGTTTGGTGTTTTCTGTTACTGCGAGAAGATTGACGGATACGGAAGAACTCAAAATCATTGTTTATTCAAAATATGGCAATCCATTTGAATCTTATAATACGGATGAGGATTTAAGAGACTACGTAATTTCTCAAAATTTAGAGGGTAGCAAGTATCTTGATAATAAAATTGAGTACTATTATTATGAGAACGGTTTCGATATGAGACAAGCCGCTTCTGCTAAACTCGAAGCAGATAAGAAAATGGGCGGAATCGATATTCTTTTGTTGCCAACCCTTAATGATTATTACGACGAACAAGGTCAACTTCTAAGCTACGTAAATTCT
>JAZQYG010000054.1:0-5984 GCA_045633305.1 Clostridia bacterium
GAGTGGATAATCAACGACGGAACTTATCTTTCACAAGAATATATCGACTACGCTCTTCCTCTAATTCAAGGCGAGGCAAAAGCACCTACCGTAGACGGACTCCCCAGATTTGCTAAACTCAAAAAAGTTCTTGTAAAATAATCAACTAAAGAGTTGCACGCCGTGCAACTCTTTTTTTGTATTTCCTTTTTTAAGAGCGTTATAAATCGCTTTGCAAATTCGCAATATAATGTTATAATATATAATACTAATAATTTAGGAGGACACGTTAAATGTCTGCTTGGCATGAGCAAACAATTGAACAAGTCAAGGAAAAGTTCAAGGTTGACCTTGAAAAAGGCTTATCTAATAGCGAACTTTCCGAAAGAGAGGCTCAATACGGCAAAAACAAACTCAAAGAGGGCAAAAAGCATGGTATGCTTTACAAGTTCTTCATGCAAATGAAGGATTTGATGATTATCGTTCTTCTTGTAGCGGCGGCCGTATCTGCAATCATTGCGGTTGTAGAAGGTAAACCCGAAGAACTTATCGAGGCGGGAATTATTCTTGCTATCGTACTTATCAACGCTATTATCGGTGTAGTTCAAGAGAGTAAAGCGGAGAACGCCTTAGAGGCCCTAAAAGGTATGAATAAATCTTTTGCAAAGGTTATTCGTGACGGTCAAGTAGTCAAAATCCCGGCAGAAGACCTTTATCCCGGCGACGTCGTTTTGCTTGAAGCAGGTGACTTCGTACCCGCGGATATTAGACTTTTTGAAACCGCAAGTTTAAAAATTGAAGAAGCGGCTTTAACTGGTGAATCTCTCCCCGTGCAAAAAAACACCGACCTTATCGAAGCAGGCGGAAAAACTCCTCTTGGCGACCGCAAGAATATGGCTTACTCATCAGGTTCGGTTGCATACGGTAGAGGTAAAGGTATAGTAGTTGCTACTGGTATGGATACCGAAGTTGGAAAAATTGCAGGCATGCTTGAAGAACCCGAGACTGATACTCCTCTTCAAAAACAACTTGGTGTTACTGCAAAATATCTCAGTATAGGCGTGCTTATAATTGCGGCGATTATTTTTGTAATTCAAGTTATTCTTTTCCAAACTGGTAATATCGTAGACGATATTATCCATGCGTTTATGACGGCGGTTGCAATCGCGGTTGCGGCAATTCCCGAAGGACTTCCCGCAGTAGTTACTATCGTGCTTGCGGTAGGCGTTCAAAAGATGAGCCAAAAAAGGGCAATCGTACGTAAACTCCCTGCGGTTGAAACTCTTGGTAGCGCAGAGATTATTTGTTCGGATAAAACGGGTACTTTGACACTTAACCAAATGACCGTCGTAGATACCTTTGATTTCGGCGGAGGCAAGGGCAAAGCAAATGAAGAACTAATTCGTTGTATGGTTCTTTGTAACGACACCCAAGCATCTTACGAAAACGGTACTCTCAAAACGGTAGGTGACCCCACGGAAACGGCGCTTATTCATTACGCTGATAAACTTGGTCTTAAACCTTTGAATATGGTTTTAGATTATAAGAGAGTAGGCGAGATACCTTTTGATAGCGAACGTAAACTTATGACTACGGTTAACGAAATCGACGGCAACAAAATTGCTTACACCAAAGGCGCTCCCGATATGCTTTTAAAGCGTTGTGTTGCAATTCTTGACGGTGATAACATAAGACCTATCACGGAAGAGGACAGAAAGAAAATTTCTAAACAAAACGAAACTTTCGGCAAAAAGGCTCTTCGCGTGCTTGCATACGCAATCAAAACGGAAAATCTCAATGAATCCGAACTTGAAAAAGACCTTATTTTCGTTGGTCTAACCGGCATGATTGACCCTCCGAGAAAAGAGGTCAAAGACGCAGTTAAAACTTGTAAAAAGGCAGGTATGCGCGCAATAATGATTACGGGTGACCACGCAGTAACGGCAGAGGCTATCGCAAGAGAGATAGGAATTCTTACCGACGGCGACCTCGTTATGACTGGCGCGGAACTTGACGAACTAACGGATGAAGAATTTGAAAAGGTTATAACTAAAGTTCGCGTTTACGCAAGAGTTAGCCCCGAAAATAAAGTCCGTATCGTTAAGACTTGGAAGAAACTTGGCAAAGTAGTTGCTATGACTGGTGACGGCGTTAACGACGCTCCCAGTATCAAGATGGCGGATATCGGCATAGGTATGGGTATAACGGGTACTGACGTTAGTAAAGGCGTTTCCGATATAGTTTTATCGGACGATAACTTCGCTACGATTATTCTTGCAGTCGAAGAAGGAAGAAAGATTTATTCTAACATTAGAAAAACCGTTCAATACCTTCTCAGCGCAAATATTGCAGAGGTTTTGACTCTCTTTATCGCAATTACTTTCTTGGGAATTAAAGAAATATTTACTCCCATTATGATACTTTGGATAAACCTCGTTACCGACTCACTACCCGCGCTCGCGCTTGGTATGGAACATGCAGAGCCCGACGTTATGGCTAAACCTCCGAGAAAAGCAGAAGGGTCACTATTTTCTAACGGCGTAGGTTTAGATATCTTCGTTCAAGGTATAATGCAAACCTTGCTCGTGCTTGGAATATATTTGCTTGCTCCGGCTCTTGCTGGTGCAACGACGGCAGGCGAACAGTCGGCAATGGCTTTCTTGACGCTCGGATTCGTTCAACTTTTCCATGCGTACAATATGCGTAGCCGTGAACTTTCGCTCTTCAAAGAAGGTTTATTCAATAACAAATATATGAACCTTGCTTTTATAGGCGCGTCAATTCTTCAAGTGGCGGTAGTTCTTATACCTTTCCTTGCAGGAGTATTTAATATTCATATGCTTACCTTGGGTGAGTGGGCTCTTGCAGTTGGCGCAGGATTTATGATTATTCCTATGGTTGAGATTTATAAACTCATCAAGAGAATATCCGCGAAGAAAAAAGCACAAAAGGAAAACTAATAATTAAGAGGTCTTATGGATTATAAATTTATGACGCCGGTTGAACTCTGGTCGGATTTCAATCCCGTTGCGGACGAACTGGATATAAACGTCGTTCGTTCGTGGGAAAACGACGGCGCAATTTATGAAAAAATTTATTTCACCGCAAAAAAATCGGGAGATGCTGAACTTCGCGCTTACGCGCTTTCCGCTCGCCCGAAGAAAAAAGGTAAATTCCCCACCGTTTTAATTCTTCCCGAATCGTCGGGTAAAGAACTTAATGAAAGTTTGTTCGGTGGTATGGAAAAAGAAGGCTACTGTATGATAGCCGTTGACCTTGAAGGTGAAAAAGAGGGCAAGAGCCGTTATACGTTTTATCCAGACGACCTCGATTACTGTAATGAAGATAGAGCGGGAAGGCATATGCTTTACGCAGAGCCTTCCGCAAAAGAAACCGTTTGGTATAATAGGACGCTTATTAGTCGTAGAGCAATTACTTTGATAGGTGAACTTCCTTACGCCGACGAAGAAAAAATCGTTGTTTTAGGCGTTGGAAATGCTTGTCCCGTTTTGTGGCAAACTACGGCAATGGACGCAAGGGTTATTGCGGGTGTTTCCGTGCTTGGCTACAACTTTTCCAAAGAAGTTGAAGAGCAAGAGGAGATGGATTGTTGGATGTCGGGAGTCGATATGAGAAGTTACGCTCCTTTTATTACCGTTCCTATGCTTCACGTTAGTGGTACTAACGATACGAATAACGTCATTGAAATTATAGAAAGAACGGTGGAAAAGACCACGGATGGCGTTCCTTTTTATGAAGATTTCACTTTTGGCGCAACCAACACTTTGACAAGAAAACAAATAAGTACAGTCAAAGAGTTTTTGAAAAAAGTTTTCGCAGGAGAACCATTTAACGAGATTCCCACCTTTGAAACGGAAACGGGAATAGACGGCGAATTCAAAGTAAAAATCAACGCTCCTAGCGCAAAATCAACCGAACTTTGGTACGCTTACGTTGGCGATAGCAAAAAGACGTTTTGGAAAAAGGTTGATTCTGCAAAAAAATCGGGAGACTTTATTGCAAACTTCTCTCTTGCTTTAGGAGGAGAAAAAGTCGTAATCTACGTGCGCGCAAATTACGGCAAGTATTGTTTGACGTCAAGACCAAAATTTATACAGACTTCGACCTCTGGGGCAAGCGTCCCTGAAAAGAGGTCAACTAAGATTCTATTTGACGGAACTACTACCTCATCAATTCTTCCCGTGGTAGATTCAAGAATAGTAGAAGACGACGTTCTCGAGGTAAAAGAGGGGGCACTCGGTCTTATGGGTGTGACGAGCAAAGGTTTGGGACTTGGTTATATTTTCGACCCCGAACAACCTATTGACGTTAGTTTTGCGGGTAGTTTGCAATTCGAAATCTTTACGCTTTTGGACGTTTCAATCGAGGTTGCAATATATTCGGAAGAGCAAAGATATTCCGCGGTTAAAAATTTGAGAGGGGGAACTGGTTGGCAAAGAGTTCAACTTTCAAATTCCGCTTTCAAAAATTTAGACATGCAAAAACTTTCCTCTTTCGACGAGGCATGGAAGGTTGAATTTGTAAAAATTAACGGTGCGCTCGTTCGCAACGTGCTTTTAGTATAATGGAATACGCACTCGGAGATAAAGTAACAACCAAAAAGCCTCACCCTTGCGGTTCAAAAGAGTGGGAAATCGTGAGAGTTGGCGTAGACTATAAACTTAAATGTTTAGGTTGTGGAAGAATAGTTATGATTTCCCTTGAGGAGATGAAAAAAATTGTTAGAAAGTAAGAGCGGTTTCAAACGTAGAAACGAGTATGAATCAGTTATATTTCCTAAAATAGGCAAATATACGAGCGCGGAAAAAGAAAGTTTTTGTTCCGCTTTTGTCGTTATACTCGTTTTCGTTTTGCTTATTGCTTTTATAGGCTACGTCCCTGTTGAAGGCTCGTCAATGATGCCGACAATCAACGCACAAGGGGACGGCGCCGTTATAGTAAGAGGGCTTATTACTCCCGATTACGGAGATATAGTTATCGTAAACAATCGTGACCGTGGACTTGACGGCGCTTTTCACCAACTTCTAATAAAGAGAGTGGTGGCAAAAGGGGGAGATACCGTTTCTCTATTACCCTCGGACGTGAGAGGCGAAGAACATCTTCTCGTTTTGAGAGTGAACGGTAAAGTCGTAGACGAGCCGTACGTAAAAGAAATGCTCATAGGCATCACGAGAGCGCAAGAAGAAATAACTGTTCCCGAGGGACATTATTTCGTTTTGGGAGATAATCGACCAGTTAGTGGAGATAGTAGAGGATTTGGCCCTGTGCCGAGCGACAGAATTGAAGGAGTCGTCGTTTGGCTAGTAGGTAGCGGAGGCTTTAGATTTATTTAATATGAAAGTAAAAACTTTACGCTCAATAATTCAGGCAGGACTTATACTTGCAATTACTTTGTTTATAAGTTTAGCCGTCATACTTATAGTTCAGTTCGTGGAACTCAAAAACGCGGAAGATAGATACAACGACCTTTTAAATAATAGTGGTTCGTATAGCGTTTGTATCGAGAATAGCGAGGAGCCACCCTTTATTATATGAAAAAACGCGCCGTTATCGATATAGGCTCTAATTCCGTCCGATTGATGAAAGAGGACGCAAAAGGGCAAAAAAAAGTCGTAATGACTCAACTTGGAAAATCCGCCGTTTCGGGCGTGCTTTCCAGTGAAAGTATGAGGGCAACTATAGATGCTCTTTTGGAATTTAGAGCCGAGTGCGAGGGTTACGAGATTTTTTGCTTTGCAACCGAGGCGATACGCTCGAGTATAAACGGCAAAGAATTTATTCGTGAAATTTACGAAAAATGCGATATAGAAGTTGAGTTATTGACTCCCGAGGACGAGGCTCTTTGCGGGTATCTTGGAGCAACGGGTGGAGTGGGGAATTGCACCGTCATAGACGTAGGCGGAGCAATTACGGAGATTATAACCGGTCAAGGTGAGGAGATAACTTCTTGAATAAGCGTACCGATACGCGCCTCGAGAATCACC
>JAZQYG010000055.1:0-16647 GCA_045633305.1 Clostridia bacterium
ATAATTAAAAGTGATAAGTTGCAAATAAATTTAAAACATATTTTGAAAGAACTTATTGAAAGGTGCGATATAAAAGAGTTTTTATTTGGGAGTAGAAGTGAATTCGACGAGTTTGCATTGCAAGTAGTTACTGAACTAAAAAAGGATTATCCTCAAATTATTCGTGTTTACGTTAGAGCAGAGTATGAAAATATTAGTGAAGAATATAAAAATTATTTACTAAAAAGTTATGATAATACCTATATGCCAGATAAGGTAAAAGGAGCAGGTAAAGCCTCTTACGTAGAAAGAAATAGAATTATGATTGATGATAGTTATTGCGCAATTTTTTATTATAATGAAAGAGAGGATTTAAAAAATTATAAAAGTGGTACGAAACTTGCTTATGAGTACGCTATTAAAAGAAAAAATCTGAAAGTAATTAACGTACTTGATTTTTAAACTTTATTAACCTTTTGTACTTTATTAACTTTTTGTCGCACAAAAAGTTACAAAAAAGCCCAAGGGGTTGCGATTCCCCTTGGAAACCCCAAAACGCTTTTGATATGGTGTCAATAAAATAGTAAAGATGAACACAAAACCCCCACGTTTAAGTAAAACGCGGGGGTTTTTATTTTGATTAATTAAAATTCCAAGCCTTTTGCTACGTATGCGGGAACGTCTTCGATTTTGATTCTAACTTGTTCCATTGAATCTCTTTCACGTACGGTTACGCATCCGTCTTCTAAGGTCTCGAAGTCTACCGTTACGCAGTAGGGAGTACCGATTTCGTCTTGACGACGATAACGTTTGCCGATAGAACCGCTACCGTCGAAATCACAGTTATAATCTTTTGCAAGCATTGCGTAGATTTCTTCTGCTTTTTCGTTGAGTTGTTTTTGGAGAGGAAGAACTGCTACTTTAACAGGAGCAATTGCGGGGTGGAAGTGGAGTACCACTCTGCTATCTCCGCCCTCAAGAGTTTGATTTTCGTATGCGTTACACAAAAGCGCAAGCACCATACGTTCTACGCCGAGCGAGGGCTCGATAACGTAGGGGATATATTTCTCGTTAGTCATGGGGTCAACGTACGAGAGGTCTTTGCCCGACCTGTCCATGTGTTGGGTGAGGTCGTAACTGGTACGGTCTGCAATGCCCCAAAGTTCGCCCCAGCCGAAGGGGAAGAGGTACTCAAAGTCCGTAGTTGCTTTTGAGTAGAAACAAAGTTCGTCTTTGTCGTGGTCACGGAGACGTAGTTTGTCCTCTTTGAATCCGAGGGATAAGAGCCAGTTCTTGCAGTAACTGCGCCAGTAGTCGAACCACTCAAGGTCAGTACCGGGTTTGCAGAAAAATTCAAGTTCCATTTGCTCGAACTCACGTACTCTGAATATAAAGTTACCGGGAGTGATTTCGTTACGGAAAGATTTACCTATTTGACCGATACCGAAAGGAACTTTTTTACGAGTGGTACGTTGAACGTTCTTGAAGTTAACGAAAATACCTTGCGCCGTTTCGGGACGGAGGTAAACGGTGTTTGCCGTGTCCTCGGTAACGCCTTGGAAAGTCTTGAACATAAGGTTGAATTTACGAATACCAGTAAAATCTGATTTTCCGCAAACGGGACAGGGGATAGAGTGTTCTTTGATATACTCTTCCATTTGTTCGTTTGACCAACCTGCAATATTGAGTTCTAAACCTTTGCGTTTAGCGTAGTCCTCGATAAGGTTGTCCGCGCGGTGACGTGCTTTACAGCCTTTGCAGTCCATCAAGGGGTCTGAAAAACCACCAAGGTGTCCGCTTGCTTGCCACACTTCGCTATTCATAAGGATAGCGCAGTCTACGCCTACGTTGTAGGGAGATTCTTGAACGAATTTCTTCCACCAAGCCTTTTTGACGTTGTTTTTGAGTTCAACGCCGAGAGGGCCGTAGTCCCAAGTGTTAGCAAGTCCGCCGTAGAGTTCGCTACCGGGGAATATGAAGCCTCTGCTTTTGCAAAGGGCTACGAGTTGTTCCATAGTTAAATCGTTTGCCATAATAACCTCTTACGTTTTTATAAACTATTTAATAAAGTATATTATAGCACATAAAACGACTTAATAGCAAGTAAGAAGGTGCACAATGTTGGTAATTTTAGCGTTATTAATTTCAAATTTATATATATCTGGGCGAGAAATTCTCTTTTTTGAGTCGTATACTGCAATTACGTCCACGTCGTAGGCGCCAAGTGGGGGAGAGCAAATCTCGTCAAACTCTCCAAAAAACTCTATCGCATCTTGAAAACTTATTTCAAGAGAGTTATCAAGATAACTCGTCGCGTCCTCGTTTTTGACGGCTAAACTTTCCAAAAATAGATACGGAATAAGTTCGCTCTTATACTCGTGAAAAACGGTAGGGGTAAAAGAAACTTTTTCGGGAGAGGAGCAAAAAGGTTTAAAAAAGCACCTTTTTTCGTGACGGAGCATAGTGGGAAGAAGGTCGGTTGAATATATACCGGATTGCGTGCTTTCAATAGACTCGGCGAGTATTTCGTGCATTATTTCCCACTCGTTTGAATTTGTGTTCAAAGATAGCGCAAGTAGATAATTTTTGTTTGAAACCTTTCCTTCAACCAAACAAATTATTCCGCTACTATGAGTGCGCGTTCTCAAAGACAAATTCTCGATATCCCTCGGTAGTTCTCTCACGAAAAAGGCTTTGCCCTCGCACATAATTTTGTTGCTACCGTCGTTATACACCGTGATTTGATTGCCGTCCGATTTTTTTTGAATAATAATTTCGGGCATCAATTTTTTGACGGACTCGGGAGGTTCAAGAATAATTTCGGCGTAACCTGCGCCCCAAGAAATTCCTCTTGCGCCACCCGAAAGAGATTTTAACCTATCTTCTTCTACCGAAAAAGTAAGAGTGTACCCTGCGTATTTTTCGGGATTTGCAGGGAGCACGCTCATTTGGATATAATCACTGCTTTTTGTTTGCAGAGAAAAGGGTGTTATCTGTTGTTTGCCACCCATAAAAACGCTACTAGGTGAATTTGCATATACGTCTATTTTCATATTGCTAATATATGCAAGAAATTTTGAAAAATGAAAAGCGCCGTGAAAATCACGGCGCTTTGATTAAATTTGATTTAAGGACGTACGTTAGAAACGTCTTTGAGTTTGTAGGTTATCGTGCCTCTTCCGTTTGAGTTAGTTGAGTTCGATATCGCTACGTTTTCTTGCATCATAACAGGTACTTTTATAAGACCGACTACCGAGCCTGATGCTCCGCTTGCAATTTGTTCACGAGAGTATATAGGGGACTCTGCGTAATATACGTTGATTCCTTTACCCGAAACGTTGGTGTTTTGAGGAGTAATAGTGGTTTTGGTCGTATATAAACTGAAGTTAGCGTCGTAGTTTTCAGCAAAATAAGGTATTTGGCTCAAATCCAAAGAATATTCGGGTTCGCTACTAGCGTAGAGTACTTTTTCGTCAACTTCAAGAACGAGAGGTACGTAGCAAGTGTACGAAAAATCATCTTGAGTGAGGTTGTCCATACATCTAATTACGTAATAAAGTTGGTTAACGTCGTAATGCTCGTTGCCGACTTCGGTATAGATTTTGCTAAAATAAGTCCAGTTGTCCGCGCTGAAAGTGCCGTCCCAGTCTGCCTCGCCGTAAGTCTTTCTACGCAAAAAGGCGGAAGATGCAGTCTTTCCTGCTTTGTCGTAAGAGGTGGTCATAACGTAACTGGTACAAACGGGATTTTGCTCCGTTCCTTCGTACGCTTTTTGCTCTGCTCCTATAAGCATAGTTTTATACGAGTACAAAGGGAAAAAGTCCGAAGTAGTTACCGTTTGATAAAAAATTACGTCCTCGCCAAACTCCATCAATCCTTCTAATACGTGCGAGCCGGAGGGGAGATTAACTTTGAAATCGAGGTCAAGAGTTCCGTCCTCTTTTATTTGAGGAATCGTATACTCGACGTCGCTTATAAGTTGCTCTGCGGTCATGGTGAGAGTACCTTTGGTTTCAGAGCCGAGTTCGGACACTTCGTAAGTTAGACTTTCATATTTCCAAACCGTCGTTTTAGTAGGATTACTGCCCGAGCAACCAACGATAGTTAGAGCAAGTACTGCGGTGAGTAGTAAAATTAAGAATTTTTTCATAAATTTTCTCCGAAAAAGAGTATTTCTTATTTAAGCATAATTATTTATACCATAAAAAGCAAAAAAACACAAGGTATTATTTGGTATTTTGAAATTTTGGTTAAAATAAATTTACAAGCGCTCGTTTAAATGTTATAATAATTGCATTAAATTTAAGAAGGTATCTTATGTTAGACTTAAACCGCATCAGAAAAAATCCCGATGAAGTTCTCGCTCTTTTGAGACGCAAAAAGCCCGACGCTTGTTTTGACGAATTACTTCAAAAAGATTCCGCTCGTCGCGCTCTTTTACAAGAAGTTGAAAAGATGAAAGCAGAGCGTAACGCCGTTTCCGCTCTCGTTCCCAAACTCAAAAAAGAAGGCAAACCCGTAGAGGAAACTATCGCCTCTATGAAAAAACTCGGACAAGATATTTCTGAAAAGGACAAAGAGATTGCTACTCTCACCGCCTTTATCAACGAATTTATGGCGGGACTACCTAACCTTCCCGACGAGGACGTAGTTGCAGGTGGCAAAGAAAATAACGAAGTAGTTCAAGTTTACGGAGACAAACCCGTATTTGATTTTGAACCTAAAAATCACGTTGATATCGCAACGAATTTAGGTATGATAGACTACGAAAGAGGAGCAAAAGTTGCCGGTAACGGTTTTTGGTTCTATCGTCACGACGGAGCAAGACTTGAGTGGGCTCTTTTGAACTTCTTTATTTCCGAACACATAAAGGACGGATACGAGTTTATTCTTCCCCCTCATATGCTCGGATATAACTGTGGATTCGGCGCTGGTCAATTCCCCAAGTTCTCTGAAGAAGTTTACTGGATTGATAGCGAAAAACCCGCAGAAGACGGTCACTTTATTCTTCCTACGGCAGAAACCGTGCTCGTAAATATGTATAGCGGAGAAATTCTCGACCAAAAAGAACTTCCTATGAAGTTTGCAGGTTACACTCCTTGTTATAGAAAAGAGGCTGGTAGTTACCGCTCGGAAGAAAGAGGTATGATAAGAGGACATCAATTCAACAAAGTTGAAATGATTCAATACGCAACCCCCGAAGGTTCGGACGAGGCTTTTGAAGAGATGCTCGGAAAAGCAGCAAAACTCGTTGAAAAACTCGGACTTCATTTCCGCGTGTCTAAACTTGCAGCAGGAGATTGTAGCGCGTCTATGGCTCGCACTTACGATATTGAAATCTGGATACCCAGTATGGGAATTTACAAAGAGGTTAGTTCGGTTTCTAACGCAAGAGATTACCAAGCAAGAAGAAACAACACCAGATATCGTAGAGAGGATGGCAAACTTGACTTTATTCACACTCTCAACGGTTCGGGCCTTGCGACTAGCCGTATAATGCCCGCAATATGCGAGCAGTATCAAAACGCCGACGGGTCTATAACGATTCCTGAAGTTTTGAGACCTTTTATGGGTGGACAAGAAAAAATCACCAAATAATTTTTACAAAGGCAAAAATTGTTTGACAATTTAGCGAGTATATGTTAAATTATTCGCTGAGCCGCTTAGAACAGGCACCAAAGAGCGTGAGCCGCCTTAATAGCGAGACTGGGAAGAGGAGGTAAATTAAATGTACGCAGTAGTATGCACCGGCGGAAAGCAGTACAAGGTAGAGAAGGACCTTATCTTTAAGGTAGAGAAACTCGAAGCCGAAGTAGGGGCAAAAGTTCAACTCCCCGTAATTATGCTTTCGGACGAAGGTAAAGTGCTTACCGGTTCTAAGGTTAAGAGCGCTTACGTTGAAGCAGAAGTTCTCGGCGCAGGTAAAGACAAGAAAGTCGTTATCTACAAGTATAAAGCAAAGAAGAACGAGCGCAGAAAACAAGGCCATCGTCAGCCTTATAGCACTCTTAAAGTAACTGAAATCGTAAAGGGCTAATATGACAACGGTCAAGTTAGTCAAGAAAAATGGCAAAATCCACTCTCTTGAGGCAGACGGACACACCGGCTACGGAGTAGAAGGTGAAGATATCGTTTGCGCGGCGCTATCGTCTATTATACAAACGGCACTTTTAGGTCTTTTGCAAATAGCGGGAATAGCAGTCGAGTTTGAGAGAAGGGAGGAGCAAGGTTATCTGAAATTCACCTTGCCTGATTCGCTTAGCGCTGAACAAAGACGTGATGCGGACGTAATTTTGGGCACTATGTGGCTCGGAATTATGGATTTAAGAGAGGGTTTTTCGGATTTCATCGAAGTGGAGGAATAAAATAATGTTTATTAATATTCAATTATTCGCGCATAAAAAAGGTACCGGTAGTTCGCACAACGGTCGTGACAGTGAGTCCAAGAGACTCGGACCGAAGAGAGCAGACGGACAAACCGTTCTTGCTGGCAATATTCTTGTTCGCCAAAGAGGTACGGCTACTCACCCCGGCACTAACGTAGGTATCGGCAAAGACGATACGCTTTATGCGCTTTGCGACGGAATCGTTAGATTTGAGCGCAAAGGCAAAAAAGATAAACAAGTTAGCGTTTATCCTGTGGTTTAATCAACGAAGAGGCAATCGTCGCACGATTGCCTCTTTTTGTTAAAATGAAGAAAATTTATCAAATAGAAAACGGTTTAATAAGAATAGTTGACTGTAATAATTTTTGCCCAGCGCACGTTTTTGAGTGTGGACAAGTATTTAGATATAAAAAAGATGGGGAAAAGTACGAAATTATTACAAATAATCGTAAATGTATATTGAAAAAAGATAAAGACTGTGTTATAATATACTGTAACGATACCGATTATTTTGTTAACTATTTCGACCTAGATAGAGATTATTTTGCTATTTGCAAAACGCTCAAAGAGTCCGGACTTGTTAAAGAAACGGAATTTGGTAAGGGTATAAGGATACTCAAACAAGACCCGTTTGAAACTATTATTAGTTTTATAATATCGGCGAATAACCATATACCGAGAATCAAGTCCATTATAGAGAGAATTTGCGAAAATTTCGGTCAAGATATGGGAGGGTATTTTGCCTTTCCGACTCCCAAGGAGCTACAAAAAGCAACGGTTGAAAAGTTGCGTGAACTCGGTTGCGGATATAGAGCGGAATACGTACTCGATACGGCAAAAAGGATAGCAAGTCTTTCCGATTTTAATGAATTTGGCGCTCTTTCGGACGACGAACTCAAAAAAAGGTTGCTTTCTTTTAAGGGTATAGGACCAAAAGTTGCCGATTGTATAATGCTTTTCGGATATGGTAGAGCGACTGCTTTCCCCGTTGATACTTGGATTATCAAGGCTTTTGGACGGAGCAAAAGCGAGGCAAAAAGTCTTGCCATACAGCTCACGAATAAGTACGGAGTACTATCTGGGTTCGCTCAACAATATATATTTTATTATAATAGAGAAAATAAAATCGATAATTAACACTGCGGTGTTTAATATAATTCAGGAGGATTAATATGAGTAAAAAGATTGCCGTATTCGCGGATATCGACAACGTAAAAACCACCTTTGGTGCGTTTGAAACCACTCTTGATAAAGTTTCGTCTTTCGGCGAAATAGTAAGTTGCAAACTATACGGTTACAGACCTACTAAACATATGGAGTACGCCTCTCTCGTGAATCGCCTTTGTTTCGAGGCTGTTTCTCCTATCGTAGTTAAGGGTAAGAGAAATAAGACCGACCTTCGTTTAGTAACCGACGCAGTAAAATATGCTGCAACTACCCAAAACGTAGACGCAGTGCTTATAATGGCAGAAGGATATATCGTACCTTTAGTTAGCGCTCTTCGCGCAATGGGAAAAGACGTATACGTAGCGGTGACTTCTGATATTGATAATCTCACCGACCTTGCGGAAGTTTATCTTCTTCCTTTGGTTGCAGGTCCTACTCCAGCGCCTAAACGCGTAGTAGCAAATCCTGCAGAATAAAAAGCAATAAACCTTTACTTAAGGAGAAAAATATGGCTAAATTAACTTTTAACAAAGCGCTGTGCAAAGGTTGTAGCCTTTGTGTTTCGGCGTGTCCAAAAAAAATCCTTTCGATTTCAAAGACTGAAAGTAACGCAAAAGGTTATTTCGTTGCTCAGATTGACAAACCTGAAGAGTGCGTTGGTTGCGCGGCTTGTGCAATAATGTGTCCCGATTGCGTAATTGAGGTGGAAAGATGAAAAAATTAATGAAAGGCAACGAAGCAATAGCAGAAGCGGCAGTAAGAGGTGGTTGCAGATTCTTTGCAGGCTATCCTATCACTCCGCAAAACGAAATCCCCGAATATTTTTCGTGGAGACTTAACGAAGTAGGTGGCGCTTTCGTTCAAGCAGAAAGCGAAGTGGCTGCAATTAATATGGTTTACGGCGCGGCAGGCGCAGGCGCAAGAGCAATGACCAGTTCCAGTAGTCCAGGCGTTAGTTTGAAACAAGAAGGTATTTCCTATATATGTGGCGCAGAACTCCCTTGCGTTATAGTTAATATGGTAAGAGGTGGCCCCGGTCTTGGTGGTATTCAACCTGCCCAGAGCGACTATTTTCAGACGGTAAAAGGCGGTGGACACGGAGACTATCATATGCTCGTTTACGGACCAGCAAGTATTCAAGAGGCTGTTGATATCGTTTACGGCGCGTTTGACAAAGCGGACAAGTATCGCCTTCCCGTAATGATACTTGGCGACGGTATGCTTGGTCAAATGATGGAGCCCGTTGAACTTCCTCCTATGGTGGACGTTGACGCAATTGCTAAAAAAGAGTGGGCAACGGACGGCACCGGCGTTGGCCAAAATAGAAGAATAGTTAATTCACTTTACATCGAACCCGACGTTTTAGAAGAAGTTAACCACAGACTTTTTGCTCGCTATGACGAAATGAAAAAGAACGAAACCCGTTGGGAAGAATATATGATAGACGACGCTGAAATCGTTCTCACGGCATACGGCACGGTTGCTCGTATTGCAAAAAGCGCGGTTAAACTTTTGAGAGAACAAGGAATAAAAGCAGGACTTTTGCGTCCTATCACTCTTTATCCTTTCCCTGAAGACGCGTTTATGACGGTTGCGTCTAACGGTGTTTGTAAAGAATTTTTGTGTGTTGAACTCAGTATGGGTCAAATGATAGAAGACGTCAAACTTTCCGTTAACGGCAAAGTTCCCGTAAATTTTTACGGTAGAGTAGGCGGAAACGTTATGAGTGCGGAAGATATCGTCCGCAAGGTCAAGGAGGCGAAATAATATGGCAAAAGTATTTGAAAAGACCAAAATGCTCACCGATACGCCTTTTCACTATTGTCCCGGATGCGCTCACGGTATTGCTCATAGACTTACCGCAGAGGTTTTGGAAGAAATAGGCGCAGAAGGTAACGTTGTTGGCGTTGCTCCCGTTGGATGCGCGGTATTTGCGTATAATTACTTTAATTGTGATATGCAAGAGGCTGCTCACGGACGCGCTCCTGCCGTTGCAACTGGAATAAAAAGAGTTTGTCCGGATAAAGTAGTATTCGCTTATCAAGGCGACGGAGACTTGGCTAGTATCGGTATGGCTGAAACCGTACACGCTGCTGCAAGAGGTGAAAATATCACCGTAATATTTATAAACAACTCTATCTACGGTATGACTGGTGGACAAATGGCTCCTACCACTCTCGTTGGACAAAAAGCAACTACTTGTCAAGCAGGTCGTGACGTATTACTCAACGGTAATCCTATCAACGTTGCAGAGATGCTTTCTCAAATCAAAGGTCCCGCGTATATCGAAAGAGTTGCTCTTTACGACGTTGCTCACGTAAGAGCGGCTAAAAAGGCTATAAGAAAAGCCTTTGATATGCAAATTCAAAAGAAAGGTTTTTCAATGGTTGAAATCCTTTGTAACTGTCCTACTAACTGGGGGCTTTCACCTTTGGAGTCTATGGAGTGGGTTAAAAACGAATCCACTAAGACTTTCCCTCTCGGTGTGTTCAAAGATATAACCAAGGAGGAAGAGTAATATGGAAGAAAAAATTATTGCGGCAGGTTTTGGTGGACAAGGCGCGCTCAGTATAGGTCAATTTATTGCTTATTCTGCGATGCACGAAGGATTAGAGGTTACTTGGCTTCCTTCGTACGGACCGGAGATGAGAGGTGGTACTGCTAACTGTAGCGTAGTCGTATCAGACGCTCCCGTTGCATCACCCATTATTTCTACTCCCGATTGTTTGATTGCTATGAATAAGCCCAGTCTCGATAAATTCGTAAACAACGTAAAGACAGGCGGAATTATTATCGTAAATAGTTCTTTGATTAGCGAAAAAGTTGATAGAAAAGACGTTCGCGTTGCTTACGTTGATGCAAATAGAATCGCGCTAGAGGCGGGTAACGTTAGAACTGCTAATATCGTAATTCTTGGCGCTTATATCAAACTTTCTGGACTTTTGCCTTACGAAACGGTTTATTCGACTATTGATAAACTCTTCGAGAAGAAACCCAAAGTAATACCCGTTAACAAAAAGGCTTTTGAACTCGGATATTCAATAGAAATCTAATTTAAAAGTCTAAAAAATAAACAAATAAATACAAAAAATCCCCGAATTGTCCGAGAAAATATAATTTTTTATAAAAGCGTATTTTTCCTTGACAATGGCTTTCCATTTGTGCTATATTGTATAAGCACCTTTTTCGGGGTGTAATTTTTTTGGAGGTGTTTTGACATGCGTGTTAAAATTACGCTCGCCTGTACGGAGTGCAAGCAGAGAAACTATGATAATATGAAAAATAAAAAGAATACTCCTGACAGAATGGAGATGAATAAGTATTGCAAATTCTGCAAAAAACACACTCTTCACAGAGAAACGAAATAAGGAGAACGAAATATGGCTCAGAGCAATAATGCTTCGGTTAAAAAGCCTAAGGAAAAGAAAAAAGGCCGTATTAGAGCGTGGTTCCGTGAAATTCGTTCTGAATTAAAGAAGATTTCATGGCCTTCGGTCAGAAAAGTTATCGCAAAAACGGGTATCGTACTTGGCGTTGTTGCGTTCTTCCTCGTTGCCGTTTACGCTTTTGACTTGTTGCTCTCATTTTTGTTCAGTCTTTTGATAGGTTAAGAGGTGAATATGAGCGAAGTTGCTATTAACGAAGGCAAGTGGTACGTAATCCATACCTATTCCGGTTACGAGAATATGGTAAAGGAAAAACTCTTAAAAATAAGAGATAATAATAACTTAGAGGATTACATTATCGACGTTGCTATTCCTATTGAAGACGATATTATTGAAAAAGACGGCAAACGTAAGGTAGTTCAACGCAAAAAGTTCCCTGGTTACGTATTTTTGAAGATGGTTTATACCGATAAAATATGGTATATGGTTACCACGACTCAAGGCGTTACTTGTTTCGTTGGCCCCAAAGGCGAACCCAAACCGCTCACTGCTGAAGAAGTTAAGAGAATGCATCTTGAAAAGGTTAAACTCGACGACCTTGATTACAAGGAAGGCGATACCGTAAGGGTAACCATGGGCGCATTTGAAAACTTTATCGGTGTCGTTGAAAAAATCAACCGCGAACAAGAAAAAGTGCGTGTTAACGTTACTATGTTTGGTCGTCAGACTTCGGTTGACTTTGATTTCTATCAAATAGAACAGATATAATCGCCCAAAAGGCTTTTATATATTGTGGGAGAGTTGCGCAAATCTGTATACGCAATTCGCTTGACCACATTGGAGGATAATGCTATATGGCAAAGAAGATTACTGCAGTTGTTAAACTGCAACTCCCTGCCGGTAAAGCGACTCCGGGACCACCTGTCGGTTCTACCTTAGGACCTCACGGTATCAATATCCCGGGATTTACCAAGGAGTTTAACGAAAAGACCGCAAAACAAGCAGGACTCGTAATACCTGTCGTTATGACTATTTACGCAGACCGTTCGTTTACGTTTATTCTTAAAACGCCCCCCGCACCCGTACTTATTCGTAAGGCGTGTGGTATCGAAAGCGGTTCGGCTCGTCCTAACAAAGACAAAGTTGCTACTCTCACCAAGGCTCAACTTCGTGAAATAGCAGAAATGAAAATGCCTGACCTTAATGCATCGAGCATTGAGTCGGCGATGGCTATGATAGCCGGTACGGCACGCAGTATGGGCGTTACCGTTGCAGACTAAGCGGAGGGAAATTATGAAATTAGCAAAGAGATTATCTGATTCTTTCAAAAAGTACGATTTCAAAGCCGCATACGAAGCACAAGACGCTATGAATATGGTCGTTGATACCGCTAACGCTAAGTTCGACGAAAGCGTAGAACTTCACGTTCGTTTAGGTGTTGACCCCAGACATGCTGACCAACAAGTTCGTGGCGTTTGCGTTCTCCCCAACGGAACTGGTAAAACCGTTAAGGTTTTGGTTCTTGCAAAGGGTGCAAAAGCAGACGAAGCGCAAGCCGCAGGCGCAGACTTTGTAGGCGCTGAAGAAATTGCCGCTAAAATTCAAAACGAAGGTTGGTTCGGATTCGACGTATGTATTACCACTCCCGATATGATGGGTGTAGTTGGTAGACTTGGTAAAGTGCTTGGTCCTAAAGGACTTATGCCTAACCCAAAATCCGGTACCGTTACTATGGACGTTGCTAAAGCTGTTAAAGAAGTTAAGGCTGGTAAAGTTGAATACCGTCTTGATAAGGCTGCAATCATCCACGTTATTATCGGTAAGAAATCTTTTGGAGCTGAAAAACTTCTTGAGAACTTCAACACCGTTATGGATGCTATTGTTAAGGCAAAACCCGCTGCTGCAAAAGGTACGTACATTAAGAGCGTAGCGCTTGCAAGCACGATGGGCCCCGGAATTAAAGTAAATTATCGTGTATAAGGCTTGACAAAGCCCAAAAAAAGTTTTATAATAATCAAGTAATTACACCAGAGACCACAAGTAGCGATGCGTAAATCTTGTGTAGGCGTGAGGAACTAAGACTAACTACGTCCCTATGCCTATTGGTGTAGGGACTTTTTTCAAACTTATAAGGAGGTAGACTAGTGTCTGAAGCAAGAAAACAGAAAGAACTTGAAGTTGTTGCTATTAAAGAGCGCATTGAAAAGTGTAAATCTTTCGTAATCGTTGACTACAAAGGAATCACCGTTGCTCAAGATACCCAACTCCGTGCCCTTTTTAGAAAAGGTAACGTAGAGTACAAGGTTTTGAAGAACAGATTGGTTGCTATTGCATTAAGTGAACTTGGTTACGGCGACAAATTCAATAAAGATCTCGAAGGTTCTACTGCTGTTGCATTTTCTAACGAAGACGCTGTCGCTGCTGCAAAAATCTTGAAGGATAACGGTAAAGAGTATCCTCAAATCAAGGTTAAATGCGGTATGGTTGACGGCACTTACATTGATGCAAAAGGAGTAGAAGCGTTGGCAAGCCTCCCGAGCAAAGAAGCATTGCTTGGTATGCTCGCAGGTGTTCTCCAAGCTCCTATTGCAGGACTTGCAAGAGCGCTCAACGCAACAGTCGGCGGTTTGGCAATTGCGCTTAAAGCCGTTGCAGATAAAAAAGCTGAATAATTTAAAATTAAAAAACTATTAATAACAATTTTTGGAGGAAATTTAAAATGGCAGATATTGCAAAGATGATAGAAGATATCAAAGGTATGACCGTACTCGAACTTAACGAACTCGTTAAAGCAATCGAAGAAGAATTTGGCGTAAGCGCTGCAGCACCCGCAGCAGTAGCAGTAGCAGCAGCACCTGCAGCAGGAGCAGCTGCAGCAGCAGAAGAAGAAAAGACCGAATGGACCGTATTCCTTAAGGAAGTAGGTGCTAACAAAATGGCAGTTATTAAAACCGTTAAAGAAGTTAGCGGACTTGGTCTTGTTGAGGCTAAAGCACTCGTTGACGGAGCTCCTAAGGCTGTTAAAGAAGGTATCTCTAAAGAAGATGCTGAAGCTATGGCTAAGAAACTTACCGAAGCTGGTGCAACCATCGAACTCAAATAAGTTTGAAAAAATAAAAAAGCCCTTCTTAAGAAGGGCTTTTTTTATTGAAAAATTTTTCCAAATAGCGTATAATGAGATTAGATACATATCAATATATCTACGTTAGGTAAAACTTAGTTAAATAATCAAAAGAGGTGGAAAAATGTATTATTCAATGAATATTGCAGGGTTAAAGCGTGATTTAAAAATGTGTCCGCTTAACGAAAATCTTACGATAGCAGGATTCGTAATGTTTGGTGACGTTGAACTTACCGAAAGATGCGCAGAGGCTCTTCTTAAAAAAGCGCCCGAATTCGACGTACTTATTACTGCAGAATCAAAGGGAATTCCACTAGTGTACGAAATGGCAAGAAAAGCAGGTATGAACAAATATATTCTTGCGCGCAAGGGCGTAAAAGCGTATATGTCAAACGTGCTTTCTGTAGAAGTACACTCAATAACCACTGCTCATAGACAAACTTTGCATCTTGACGGTGACGACGTTAAATATATGGAAGGAAAGCGCGTACTTATCGTAGACGACGTTATTTCAACGGGTGAATCCCTTCATGCTCTTGAAGAACTCGTAAAAAGAGCAGGAGGAGAAATAGTTGGTAAAATGGCGGTGCTTGCAGAAGGCGACGCAATAGGAAGAAGTGATATAATTTATCTTGAACCACTTCCGCTTTTTGATTCAAAAGGCAATCCTCTTGAATAAATAATAACAAAAAGAATCCGTAAAAATTTACGGATTCTTTTAATTTACACGTCTAAAACTAATTTTCGATAATTTTTTGGGGTAATATTTTTAATTTTTTTGAAAGTTTTTATAAAGTAACTTAAATCGTTAAAACCACAAGAATATGCAATTTGAGTTATTTCAAGGTCTGTTGTGAGTAGTTTTGTCGAGGCTTTTTCTATGCGGTAATCGTTAAGATATTCAAAGGGTGTTTTACCCGTTTCTTTTTTGAAAAACAAACAAAAATATTTAATAGAAAAACCTGAAACTTCTGCAATATCTTTGATGGTTAAGTCTTTGTCGAAGTTTGCGCGCATAAAATACAAGGTTTTTTTGAGTTTGTTAGCGTTTTTTGCGTCTTTATCAACGCTTTCAAGAGTCTTGCTATCGTATAGTTTATTGATTTTTATTTGCGCTAAAAGTTCGTTGATTGCGCCTATAGTCAAGAATTGATATCCTTCCAAAGTGGAGTCCATAGAATAAAAAAGTTTATCGATAATAGGTAAAAGTGTATGGTGAGTCAATTTTTCAAAGACGTATGTGTGGTGAGAGAGTAAATCTTCTAAAAAAGTATCGCAAGTTGAATTTCCGTTCTTTAAAAATTCAAGGTTGAAAACCAAACACTGGTAAACGCAGTTATTTGGAATAGCGCCGTGGAGAACTTCGCTATTTACGAAATACGTTTCGCCCTCTTGCGCTATATATTTTTCGTTGTTTAAGGAAAGATTTAGCGTACCTTTTACGATTTTTATAATTTCGATATTATTATGCCAGTGCATAACCATCTCATATTTTGGATGATTGCTATCGATTTTATATAATTGAAAAGGAAAGTCTTCTGTTCCGTGTAATTTTGTTTCATTATATGCCATAGTTTTGTAAATGTGAAAATAATTATACTTTTTGTTATTATAACACAAGTAATACGGTAAAATCAAGTATATAATTATATTATAAACCTTATTGGAGGATAAAATTATGGCAGAAAGCAGATTAGTTGGTTCTTATCCTGTAATCGGTATAAGACCTACGATAGACGGTAGAAGAGGCGTGCTCAAAGTGCGTGAATCTCTTGAAAAGCAAACTATGGATATGGCAAAATCCGTAGCCGAACTACTTAGAAATAATATTAGATATTCTAACGGTGAGCCAGCAAAAGTAATCGTACCTGATTTTACTATAGGTAGAGTAGGTGAAACGGCGCGTTGCGCTGATTTGTTTAGAAAAGAAGGGGTGGATATTACCATTAGCGTTACTCCTTGTTGGTGTTATGGCGGTGAAACTATGGATATGGACCCTATGACGATAAAAGCGGTATGGGGATTTAACGGAACTGAAAGACCGGGTGCAGTTTATCTTGCTGCAGTACTCGCTGGTCACGCTCAAAAAGGTTTGCCTGCTTTTGGTATATACGGACGTGACGTTCAAGACGCGGACGACACAAGTATTCCCGAAGACGTTAAGGAAAAACTTCTCCGTTTTGCTCGTTGCGCGGTTGCCGTTTGCACTATGCGTGGAAAGTCTTATCTTCAAATAGGCTCAATTTGTATGGGTATTGCAGGTTCTACGATAGACGTTAACCTATTCGAAGAGTATCTTGGTATGAGAGTAGAATCGGTAGACGAAGTAGAAATCATACGTCGTATGGACGAGGGAATATACGACCAAAACGAATATGAAAAAGCGCTTAAATGGATAAAGGAAAAATGTAATTCCGATTTTGATAAAAATCCTCCCGAACTTCGCAGAACTGACGAGCAAAAGCAAAAAGACTGGGAATTTACGGCAAAAATGGCTTGCATTATAAAAGATTTATTCAACGGAAACAAATCTCTTCCCGATTTTGCTGAAGAAGAAAAGGTTGGTCATAACGCAATAGCGGGTGGTTTCCAAGGTCAACGCGAGTGG
>JAZQYG010000056.1:0-5463 GCA_045633305.1 Clostridia bacterium
ACAAAAACAAAAAAGGAAAATCCCGCTAGCGCGCCTTCTTTTTGTATGTTGCTCAGAAAACATCTAACCTCTGCTAGAATCGAATCGGTATCAATCTACGAAAAGGATAGAAACGTACGCTTTACGCTTCGCGCAAAAAACGAAATGGCAGACGAGGTAACGCTTTATCTTTACGTTGAACTTATGGGAAGATATAGCAACGTTATTTTAACAAACGGAGAGAACAAAATATTTGACGTTTTAAGAAAAATTCCTCTTGACGCGTCCTACACGAGAAAACTTTTTCCTTCCCTCAAATACTCCGCTCCTGAACAGTCGAAAATTTCCGTTCTTGATAGCGAAAAAACCTTAAAAATACTAGATACCGTCGGCGCGAATTTTGACGAAATAATGAGACAAATTTCTGGCTTTTCCAAAGAAACGCTAGCCGAACTCATATTTTTAAGCGAAAAAAGTGATGATTTTGCGCAAACTTTTATAAACGAAGTTGACGCTTTTATCAATGAGCCTACCCCTTCTTGCACTATTGATAAAAACGATACTCCTCTAGATTTTTATCCGAGAATTTATAGTACGCTATCATCTCCTTTTATCTCGTTTTCAACTCTTTCAGAGGCAATAGACGAGTGTGTTAGACAAAAGGATGCAATTGCTAGAATAAAGTCAAAAACTAAGAGATTTACCTCCCTTATAAAAAACGCTATTTCACGTACTGAAAAAAAACTTGGCGCAAATCTAACCAAACTCAAAGAGTGCGAAAACTCGGAAATATTGAAAATTAAAGGCGAAGTATTAACTGCAAATTTATATCAAGTGAAAAAGGGTGAAAAGAAAGTAAAATTTTACAACTTTTACGACGAAAACGGCGGAGAAATTGAAATAGAACTCGACCCAACCAAATCCCCTTCTTTAAACGCGCAAAATTATTTTCGCAAGTACACGAAACTTAAAAGAACGAAAGACACCGTTCTTGCTATGATAAAAGAAAATAGGGATTCTCTTGACTACTTAAAAGGACTCTATTACGACGTTTCCACTTGTTATAAAGAATCCGACGTAAAGGATATCGAAGAAAATCTTATAAATTACGGGCTTTTAAAACAGATAAAAAACGCGAAAAAGAAAGCCCCGCAAGTGGGTAAACCTACAAAGTACGTCTTTGAGGGAATAGAAATATACGTTGGTCGGAATAATATGCAAAACGACGCCCTCACCTTCTCTAGCGCGCTTAAAACGGATACTTGGTTACACGTAAAAAATTTCCACGGAAGTCACGTTGTAGTACGCTCGGGAAAAGAACTGTCTCCCTCCGTTTTGTTATTCGCATCTGAAATTGCCGCTTTCCACTCCGAATCTAGAGAATCGGATAAAGTCGACGTTGACTACACCAAAATTAAAAACGTCCGTAGGTCCCCTCTCAAAAAACCCGGACTAGTGATTTACACGGACTTTTCAACGATTTGCGTAAAACCAAACGAACACAAAAAATTTATTGTTGAATAAAAAAACGCGTAAGAATTTCTTACGCGTTTTCTCTATAAAAACTAATCTCTAAAATACAAATCTCTCGTATAAACTTTATCTAATACGTCCGATATGTCTTCGCTATATCTATTAGCGACTATTACGTCACAATAACTCTTGAATTGATTGATATCGCTTATTACTTTGTGTCCGTAAAAACTATCTTCTTTTAAAGTTGGTTCGTAAATTACTAGTTCAACGCCTTTGTCTGCAAGTCTTTTCATAACTCCTTGAATTGAACTTTGACGGAAATTATCACTTCCAGTTTTCATAGTCAATCTAAATATACCTACGACTTTTGGATTTTTAGAAAGAATATCTTCAGAAATGAAATCCTTTCTTGTTCTATTCGCCTCAACTATTGCTGAAATTATATTTTGTGGGACGTGTTCGTAGTTTGCGAGCAACTGTTTGGTGTCTTTTGGCAAACAATATCCACCATAACCAAAAGAAGGATTATTATAGTGTTGACCGATTCTCGGGTCTAGTCCTACTCCTTCTATTATTGCCTTCGTATCAAGTCCACGCACGAGAGCATAGGTATCTAACTCGTTAAAAAATGCAACTCTTAGAGCAAGATAAGTGTTTGCGAAAAGTTTAACTGCCTCGGCTTCCGTTGCGTGCATTATACGAACGGGAACGTCTTGTTTAATTGCGCCTTCTTTTAAAAGCGTAGCGAATTGCTCTGCTTTGTCGGAGTAACTATCGTTAAGAGTACCGACGATTATTCTACTTGGATATAAATTGTCGTAAAGCGCTTTGCCCTCTCTTAAAAATTCAGGGCTAAATAAAAGATTGTCACAACCAAATCTTTTCTTTACACTCTCGCAAAAACCTACGGGTATGGTGGATTTTATTACCATAACGGCAGATTTATTCACAGAAAGTACTTGTTCGATAACGCTCTCTACGCTCGAGGTATCAAAATAATTCTTTTCTTCGTCGTAATTAGTAGGAGTTGCGATAACTACAAAGTCCGCCTCTTTATACGCTTTGTTTGCATCAAGCGTTGCTTTTAAATTAAGTTTTTTATTTGCTAAATACTCCGAAATTTCTTTATCAACTATCGGAGATTTACCAGAATTTATAAGAGCAACCCTCTCTTCAACGAGGTCTACTGCCGTTACGTCGTTTTTTTGCGCTAGAAGTACGGCGAGTGATAATCCAACGTAACCAGTTCCTGCTACTGCAATTTTCATATTATTTCCTCTTTGTTTAATTCTTCAAGAAATCTTTTTAAGGCGTCACGCCAGTCAGGTAAAGGGGTAAATCCTTCTTTTTTGAGTTTGCTTTTATCAAGTCTACTATTGAACGGTCTTTTGGCTTTGCTAATTCCGTACTCGGCAGTAGTCACGGGAACAACTTCGGTACTAACCCCCGCTTGCTTGTAAATTTCTTTGCAAAACTCATACCAACTAATAAAACCACCTTCGTTTGTTGCGTGATAATTGCCGTATTTATCAGTTACTACCATATCCGCAAGTAAAACTGCTAAATCAGGAGTGTAGGTAGGAGTACCTACTTGGTCGAAAACAACGGTAACCTTGTCGCGTTTTTTTGCAACGTTTAACATAGTTTTTATAAAATTGTTTCCGCCTTTTCCAAACACCCACGCCGTACGTACAACGAAAAACTTATCACAATATTTTCGTACTGCATTTTCTCCGTCAAGTTTACTTTGTCCATACACGCTCAAAGGTCCAAAGGCTGTTGAATCGGCATCAAACGGCTCAACTCCATTTCCGTCAAAAACGTAATCAGTTGAAATATAAATCAACTTTGCGCCCACTTTACTAGACGCTTTTGCTACGTTTTCCGTACCGTAGGCGTTAATTGCTTTAACTTTTGGAATATTCTCTTCATCTTCGGCAAGGTCAACGGCAGTCCACGCTGCGCAATGAATAACTGCATCAGGACAAACGGAAGTTATAACTTCGTCTACTTGGGAAAAGTTCGTAATATCCATTTCCGCAACGTCTACGCCTATAACTTCGTGTCCCCTTTTTGCAAGTTCTTTGGTTAAATCAACTCCAAGTTGACCTTTGCTACCGGTAACTAATACTTTCATTTTATTTGTTTCCGTACATCTTCTCGTAATAATTTTTGTATTCGCCGTTAATTATGGTTTCCCACCACTGTTTATTTTCTAAATACCACTTGATAGTCTTTTTGATTCCGTCTTTGAATTTGGTTTCGGGAAGCCAACCAAGTTCTGTGTGAATTTTGGTCGGGTCGATAGCGTATCTCATATCGTGACCTTTTCTATCGGTAACGTAAGTAATCAAACTTTCGGGCTTATTAAGTTCTTTACATATAAGTTTAACGATATCGATATTACGCATTTCGTTATGTCCGCCGATATTATAAACCTCACCTACTCTGCCTTTATGTATAATGAGGTCGATTGCTTTACAATGGTCCTCAACGTAAAGCCAGTCACGAACGTTGATTCCTTCTCCGTACACGGGGAGAGGTTTGTCGTTTAAAGCGTTGGCTATCATCAAGGGTATGAGTTTTTCGGGGAAATGATAAGGTCCGTAGTTATTACTACAACGGCTTATAGTAACGGGAAGTCCGTAAGTTCTGTGATATGCAAGAACTAATAGGTCAGCTCCTGCTTTTGAACTGCTATAAGGACTGCTCGTATGAATAGGAGTTTCTTCCGTGAAGAATAAATCCGGTCTATCAAGAGGCAAATCTCCATACACTTCGTCCGTTGACACTTGATGATAACGGGTAATTCCGTATTTTCTACAAGCGTTCATTAAATTTGCCGTACCTAAAATATTAGTTTGCAAAAATATTTCGGGATTTTCGATAGAACGGTCTACGTGTGATTCCGCTGCAAAGTTTACAACAATATCAGGTTTTTCGCTCTCGAAAATCTTTTCAATACCCTCTCTATCGCAAATATCGGTCTTATAAAAAGCAAATTTGGGATTTTTGAGGGCTTTTTCAAGGGTGGATAAGTTGCCGGCATAGGTTAAACTATCCACGCAAATAATTTTGTAATCAGGATATTTTTCGAGCATGTGATAAACGAAATTTGCTCCGATAAATCCTGCTCCGCCTGTAACGATAATATTCATAATTTTCTCCTTAAAATTCTATTTTGCTATCTTTAAGTGAAGGATGTTTTTTATCCTTTTCACTAAGTATTATTTCACCAACGTCCGGCCACTCTATTCCTATCGACTCGTCGTTCCACATAAGTCCGCCTTCGTCCTCGGGGTGATACAACTCGTCGCATTTGTATGCAAATTCGGCGTAATCACTAACAACGACAAATCCGTGAGCAAAACCTCTCGGAATCATAAATTGTTTTTTGTTCTCTTCCGACAAAAGTACGCCTACCCACTCGCCGTAGGTTGCGCTATTTGCTCTTAAATCGACAGCAACGTCAAAAACTTCTCCTTTTAGTACTCTTACGAGTTTTGCTTGAGGGAAAGTCTTTTGAAAATGTAATCCTCTCAATACGCCTTTTTTTGAACTGGATTGATTGTCTTGCAAAAAGTCGTAGTTAAGTCCTGCCTCTAAAAAGGCTTGTTTGCTATACGTTTCCATAAAGTATCCGCGATTATCACCGAACACAGTGGGTTCTACAACGTATAAATCTTTGATTTTTGTTTCAGTAAATTTGAATTTTGCCATATTAATATCTTACCTTTCCGTTTGCTACGTTTTTGAGATGTTCACCGTATGGAGACTTGCCGTACTTCTTTGCGGATTCAAGTAATTTTTCTTTGTCTATCCAACCATTTTTATATGCGATTTCCTCAGGGGCTGAAATTTGAACTCCTTGACGAGATTGTACCATTTGAACGAAACTACCTGCGTCAATTAAACTATGCATAGTGCCCGTATCAAGCCATGCAAATCCTCTTCCGAGCAGTTGAACGTCGAGTTCTCCTTTTTCTAAATACATAGCGTTCAAGGTAG
>JAZQYG010000057.1:0-17685 GCA_045633305.1 Clostridia bacterium
GAAAAGTTTGATGAAGTTTTCCATCCAGAAGAAATGATTTAGTCGGAGGCGAAAAAGATGAAATTCAGTTACTATCCCGGCTGTACGCTAAAAACGCAAGCAAAAGACCTTGACAAATACGCAAGGAAATCTGCTCTCGCGCTCGGCGTAGACGTCAAGGAAATCGATGAATGGCAATGTTGCGGTGCGGTTTATCCCCTCGCAAGAGACGAAATAGCAGTTAAACTTTCCGCTATTCGTACGCTCGACGCTGCAAAGCACGAAGACGGTGTTCTTCTTACTTTGTGCTCGGCTTGCCATAACGTACTTAAGCGTGTTAATCACGACATGCAAACGGACAAAGAGATTTGCGACAAAGCCAACGCATATCTATCCCTTCCCGAAAGATACGAGGGCGAGGCAAAAGTCGTACATTATCTTGAAATGCTCAGAGACTTTGTAGGTTTTGACAAAATTAAATCTGCTGTAAAAAATCCCGTAGCCAAGAAAATCGGCGCATATTACGGATGTTTGCTTCTCCGCCCGTCGAACGTACTTGCTTTTGATAATCCCGAGAATCCCTCGATTATCGAACAGTTTATAAAAGCAATCGGCGGAACGGCAATTAACTATCCTTTCCGTAACGAGTGTTGTGGCGCGTACGTTTCTTTGAAAAACGCCGACATCACCGAAAAGCGTAGCGCAAAAGTTATAGAAAGCGCAAAGAAAGCGGGCGCAGAAGTAATCGTTACTGCGTGTCCGTTGTGTTATTACAACCTCAAAGAGCAGGCAAAAGGCGAGATTGAAGTAGTTTATTTCACCGAACTTCTTGCAGAGGCTCTTGGCGTAAAGGAGGACTAATTGATGAAAGAGTTCGAACTTGAAAATATTGCAAGAATATCGGGTACGGACCCCCGCAAATGTATGAAGTGCGGAAAGTGCTCGGGAAGATGTCCTTCTTTTAATGAAATGGACCTTAAACCCCACCAGTTCGTATCTTATCTTGCCGAAGGCAAACTTGAAAAACTCCTTGCAAGTAAGTCGATATGGAGTTGTTTGTCTTGTATGGCTTGCGTAGAGCGTTGTCCTAGAGGCGTTGCTCCTGCTAACGTTATCGAGGCAGTACGCGACACCGTGGAAAGAGCGCAAGGCGGAGACGGTATGAAAGCAGAGGACGTTCCACCTATGGTGAACGATTTTATTCCTCAACAACTTTTCGTTTCAGCATTTAGAAAGTACAAGAAATAATGAGAGGATAGATTATGCAAAGAATAGGTGTATTTGTTTGTCATTGCGGTACGAATATTGCGGCAACGGTTGACGTAGAAAGAGTAACCGAAGCGCTCGCAAAAGAACCTAACGTAGTTCACGCCGCAAATTATCAGTACATGTGTTCGGAGAACGGACAACAACTCGTTAAAAACGCTATAAAAGAGCACAATCTTACGGGCGTTGTAGTATGTTCTTGTTCTCCCAGAATGCATGAGAATACGTTCAGAAAGGCAGCAGAGGCTGCGGGTATCAACCCTTATTTAGTTGAAATCGCCAACATAAGAGAACAATGCAGTTGGATACATAAGGATATCGAAGAAGGTACGGAAAAAGCAATTATTTTAGGTAGAACTGCTATTGCTAAACTTCTTTTGAACAAGCCTTTGACTGCTGGTGAAACCGGAGTTACCAAGCGCGCCCTCGTTATCGGTGGCGGTATTGCAGGTATTCAAGCGGCTCTTGATATTGCAGATGCAGGATACGAAGTTGATATAGTTGAGAAAAACCCCACTATCGGTGGTCGTATGGCTCAACTTGATAAAACCTTCCCTACCCTCGACTGTGCGGCTTGTATTTTGACTCCCAAAATGGTTGATTGCGCTCAAAACGAAAAGATTAACATTTTCTCGTATAGCGAAATCGACGAAGTTAAGGGATTCGTAGGTAACTTCAAAGTAAAAATTAGAAAGAAAGCAAGATATATCGACGAAACGAAGTGTACCGGTTGTGGACTTTGTATGGCGGCTTGTCCTTCCAAGAAAGGTCTCAACGAGTTCAATATGAACCTCAACACTCGTCCCGCCGTTTATATTCCTTTTGCTCAGGCTATACCTAACGTAGCGGTTATCGACCCCACTCAATGTATCAAACTCAAAACCGGCAAATGCGGTCTTTGTCAAATGAAATGCGGAGTAGGCGCGATTGACTACAATCAAAAAGACGAGTACCTCGATAGAGAGTACGGCGCTATCGTAGTTGCTACCGGTTACAAGCCCATAAATCTTGACAATTTCAACGAGTTTGGATATGCAGATAACAAAGACGTTATCACCTCTCTTGAACTTGAAAGACTTATGAACGCTGCAGGTCCTACCAAGGGAACTCTTCTTCGTCCTAGCGACGGCAAGCATCCCAAGGTAATTACCTTTATTCAGTGCGTAGGCTCGAGAGATATCTCTGGTTGCGGTAAACCTTATTGCAGTAAGATTTGTTGTATGTACACTGCAAAGCACGCAATGATGATTAGAGAAAAATATCCCGATACCGAAGTACACGTATTCTATATTGATATACGTACCCCCGGCAAAAACTACGACGAGTTTTATCGTCGCGCAGTAGAGCAGTACGGAGTAGATTACATAAAAGGTATGGTAGGTAAAGTTTACGCAGAAGACGGCAAACTTATGGTACAAGGTTCTAACCTTCTCGACAACGAGCAAGTAGTTATTCCTTCAGACCTCGTAGTTCTTGCAACGGCTATCGAGCCCGAACCTTCGGTTAGAGATATCGCGTCTAAACTAACCATTAGTATCGACACGAACAACTTCCTCACCGAGGCTCACGCAAAACTTCGTCCCGTTGAAACGCCTACTGCTGGTATTTATCTTGCAGGCGTATGTCAAGGACCTAAAGACGTTCCCGAAACCGTTTCTATGGCGTCGGCTTGCGCGTCCAAGGTTATCGGACTTCTTGCAAAAGACAAACTCAAAGGCAATCCTTGCGTAGCGCACGCAAACGATATGACGTGTACGGGTTGCTCGCAGTGCGCAGAGGTATGTCCTTACGGCGCAATTACCTATGAAAACAGAGAATACAGAATCGGTGGAGGCAAAACCGAAACAAGAAGAGTTGCAAGCGTTAACCCTGCTGTATGTCAAGGTTGCGGTGCTTGTACCGTTACTTGTCCTTCGGGCGCTATGGACCTTCACGGATTCTCTTCTGAACAAATTCTTAAGGAGGTTGAAGCAATATGCAAGAGATAGTAAAAAAAGAGCACAAACCCCTTATAGTTGCGTTTTGTTGTAACTGGTGTAGTTACGCCGGCGCAGACCTTGCAGGTTCAAGCAGACTCGCTTATCCTGCAGAGGTTAAAATTATAAGAGTTCCCTGCAGTTGCAGAGTTAATCCTATATTTATACTCAAAGCGTTCCAAAGAGGCGCTGACGGCGTAATCCTTTGCGGTTGCCACCCCGGAGACTGTCACTATTCTACGGGTAACTACCGCACCAGAAGAAGGATGGGCTTACTATTTTCAATGCTCGACTATTTGGGAATTGAAAAAGAGCGTACCAGAATCGAGTGGGTATCGGCGGCGGAAGGCGCAAAGTTTTCAAACGTTATGAACGACTTTGCAAAGACCATTACCGAACTCGGTGAAAACCGCAGACTGGAGGATTTGAGATGCAAAGATTAGAAGAACTTATGCTAAATAAAGCCAAAGAAATTTTGGACAGCGGAAAAGCGGATAGAGTTATCGGTTGGAAAAAGGGTGACTTTTATTACGACGTTTCCCCTGCAACTTTCACCAAAGACGATTTGAACGGTTTTGTGTACAACTCTTTTTGCGGAGCAAACCTTTCTAAATATTTAGTAGGTGAGTGCAAAAAACCCGGCAATATCGCAATTTTCCTTAAACCTTGTGATTCGTACAGTTTTAACCAACTCGTAACCGAGCACAGAATCGATAGAAGTCGTATTCACGTTATCGCTATCGAGTGTCAAGGCAAACTCGACGTAAATAAACTTTACGCAAAAGGAATAGACGGTATCACCTCAATCGAGGAAAACGGAGACACCCTTAACGTTAAGACCATTTACGGTGACGCTACGGTAGAAAGAGCAGAGGCTTTGCTTTTGAAGTGTTCAACTTGCAAAACTAAAGTTCACGCGGTAAGCGACGAGTCCATAATTCTTAACGAAATGGTGGACCACAAAGACGAAAGATTCGACGAAGTTGCAAAACTCGAGGCAATGACCGCAGAAGAAAGATACGCTTTTTGGAAAGGCGAACTTTCCAAGTGTATCCGTTGTAACGCTTGTCGTAACGTTTGTCCTGCTTGTACTTGTATCAGTTGCGTATTCGACAACAACAAGTCAGGTATTGCAGGCAAGGCTAACGCAGATAGTTTTGAAGAAAAACTTTTCCACGTAATAAGGTCTTTCCACGTTGCAGGTAGATGTACGGACTGTGGCGAGTGCACCAGAGTTTGTCCTCAAAATATTCCTTTACATCTTATTAATAGAAAGTATATTAAAGATATTAACAATAATTACGGTGAGTATCAAGCGGGAGCAGAGGTTAACGCTCACAATCCTCTCGTTGCATACCAAACCGACGACGTTGAAGCAAACGAAGTAGTGGAGGGCAAGAAATAATGAAAAAGATAAAAGTATCTTCACTTAACGCTCTTTACGAGAAAATTTCTTCGGATTATCCGTTGTATCTTCCCGTAAAAAAGGCAGGAGAGGTTAACTATTCTCTTTACGAAGAGGGCGCAGAGGTTTCTCTTTCTACGCTTAAAACGAACAAATCCCCCAAAGACGCGTTCTTCCCTCAAAGCGAAGACTTGATGAAATTCAAGGTTGACGGAAAGAATATCGAACTTATCGATATCAGAGGAAAAGTAGATGAATTCGTCGTAATGGGAGTTAGAGCGTGCGACTATAAAGCGTTCGACGTACTCGATAACGTATTTTTGTCCGCTCCTCGCGACACTTTCTACGCGTCTAAACGCGAACAGGCAATCGTAATCACGAGCGCTTGCACCAAACCCGAAGAAAGTTGTTTTTGCGGAGTATTTGGGATAGACGCTACTAATCCTTTGGGAGACGTAACTACTTGGCTTGATGGGGAGTACCTTTACTGGCGCGCTAACACCGAAAAAGGTGAAGCGCTCACTGCAAAACTTAGTGACCTTTTTGAAGAAGGTGGTGAGGCAGAAGTTAAATCTTTGCAGGATAAAACCGCAGAGATTATGGATAAACTTCCCTTAAAAGACCTCGACCTTACTCCTTTCAAAAACGCTGAACTTCTCGATTTGTTTAATTCACCCGAGTGGGCAAATCTTTCCCAGGCTTGTCTTGGTTGCGGAACTTGTACTTTCGTTTGTCCTACTTGTCAGTGTTTCGACATAAAAGAGTTCGTAACTAATAGCGGTGTAAACCGTTTTAGATGCTGGGACAGTTGTATGTACAGTGATTTCACTCGTATGGCGCACGGCAATAACCGTAATAACCAAACCCAAAGATTCCGTCAGAGATTTATGCACAAACTCGTGTACTATCCTTCTCAATACGGCGGACTTATGAGTTGCGTAGGTTGCGGAAGATGTCTTAAAAAGTGCCCTCAACAACTCAATATTGCAAAAGTTATCAAGGCTTTCGGAGGTAAAAAAGATGTTTAATCAAGACCCATTAATTCCCGTTGTCGGAGTAGTTACCAACGTTAGACGCGATACTCCCGACGTTAAGACTTTCAGAGTGGTAGGACTTGACGGCAAGAAACCTTTCGAGCATATGCCGGGTCAATGCGCAATGCTTTCTATCCCGGGCGTAGGCGAGGCGCTCTTCTCAATCACCAGTTCTCCCACGAATAAAGAGTTTTTGGAGTTCTCTATCAAAAAGTGTGGATGCGTTACCGAAGTTCTTCACGCGATTGAACCCGGTCAACAAATCACTATTAGAGGACCTTACGGCAAAAACTTCCCCGTAGACACCGTATTCAAAGGCAAAGACCTTCTCTTTATCGGTGGTGGTATAGGTCTTGCTCCTCTTCGTAGCGTTATCAACTACGTAAGAGACAACAGAGCGGACTACGGAAAAGTTGCAATAATCTACGGCGCAAGAAGCGCGGACGATTTGGTTGATATTGACGAAATTAAAAACGAGTGGGTAAACGAGCCCGACTTCAACGTGTATCTCACTATCGACAGAGAGCAAGAAGGTTGGGACGGCCACGTAGGATTCGTTCCCTCGTACGCAAAAGAACTCAATATCCCCAACACCTACACGGCAGTACTTTGCGGACCTCCTATTATGATTAAGTTCACTTTAGCCGGTCTACTTGAACTCGGATTTGAAAAGAAAGACGTTTATACGACCTTGGAACTTCGTATGAAGTGCGCGGTTGGCAAATGCGGAAGATGTAACGTTGGAGACAAATTCGTTTGTAAAGACGGTCCGGTATTTTGCATGACGGAGCTTGACGAGCTTCCCGACGAATATTAAAAATTTTGGAGGTTTACTCATGAGTAAAACAGTTAATATATTTTTATTTGGTAAAAAGTACGCTGTACCCGAAGAACTCACGATTATGAAAGCAATGGAATATTGCGGATATCAACTCGTTAGAGGTTGCGGATGCAGAAACGGTTTCTGTGGCGCTTGCGCTACTATTTACAGAATCAAGGGCAAAGCAGAACTTAAAGCGTGCCTTGCTTGTCAAACCAAGGTTGAAGAGAATATGTATATTGCAACCCTTCCCTTCTTCCCTCTCGTAAAGCAAGTATACGATATTCAAAAAATAAGTCCTGCTGAAACCATTATGATGCAACTTTATCCCGAAATTTATTCTTGTATCGGATGTAACGCTTGCACCAAAGCATGTACTCAAGAACTCAAAGTTATGCAGTATATCGCTTACGCTCAACGCGGTGAGTTTGCAAAATGCGCAGAAGAATCTTTTGACTGCGTAATGTGCGGAGTATGTTCTTCAAGATGTCCCGCAGGTATTTCGCATCCTCAAGTTGCAGTTCTTGCAAGAAGATTGTACGGAAAGTATATTGCTCCCGAATCCAAACACGTTTTAGAGCGCGTTAAAGAGATTGACGACGGCAAATACAACGAACTTATCGAAACGCTTATGAATAAGCCTCTTTCGGAACTTAAAGAACTCTACAACAATAGAGAAATAGAGAAATAGGAGGGATTGATTCATGTATAAATACACCGAAGAACAACTCGCTTCAATGAAAAAAGTCGAAGCGACCAGAGCCGAAAGACTCAACAATTTGTTTAGAAGAATGACTGCAGAAGAAAAGCAGACCGTTCTCAAAGAAAATCATCCCGACTACATAGAAAGCGCTTACGAAGAACTCAAAGTTGGACCTAACAAAGGTGAAAAAGTTCTTCACGAACTCGCTAACCTTTTGCAAGGTAAATCAAGAGTTATCGGTATGGATATCGACCTTAAAAATCCCGCTTACGACGTAGACGTACTCGTTATCGGTGGCGGTGGCGCAGGTTCTTCCGCTGCAATCGAGGCTCACGAGAGAGGAGCAAACGTAATGATGGTTACCAAACTCCGTATAGGTGACGCTAACACTATGATGGCAGAAGGCGGAATTCAGGCTGCTGATAAACCTCACGATTCTCCCGATACTCACTATTTGGATGCTCTTGGTGGAGGACACTTCACCAACAAACCCGAACTTTTGAGAAAACTCGTTTGCGAAGCCCCCGACGCTATTCGTTGGCTTAACGACCTTGGAGTTATGTTCGATAAAGCCGAAGACGGTACTATGATTACCACTCACGGTGGTGGAACGAGCAGAAAACGTATGCACGCTTGTAAAGACTATTCGGGCGCAGAGATTATGAGAACTCTTCGTGACGAAGTACTTAACCGTCAAATCCCCGTAGTTGACTTTACCGCTGCAATCGAACTTTTAAAAGACGAAGAAGGCAAAGCAGCCGGCGCAGTTCTCCAAAATATGGAAACGGGCGAAGTGTTCGTAGCAAAAGCAAAGACCGTAATTATTGCAACTGGCGGAGCAGGAAGACTTCACTATCAAGGATTCCCCACCTCTAACCACTACGGCGCAACGGCAGACGGACTCGTGCTTGCATATCGTATGGGAGCGAAACTTTTGTACGCAGATACTCTTCAATATCACCCCACGGGCGTTGCAGAGCCTACTCAAATTTTTGGCGCTCTCGTTACTGAAAAAGTACGTTCACTCGGCGCTCAACTCGTAAACAAAGACGGTGAGGCTTTCGTATATTCACTTGAAACCCGTGACGTTACCGCATCTTCAATTATTAGAGAGTGTAACAAACGTGACAACGGTATCAAGACGACGGACGGTGAGGGCGTATGGCTCGATACTCCTATGATTGAAATTATCGGCGGAGAGGGAACTATCGAAAAGAGAATCCCCGCTATGATGAGAATGTTCGGCAAATACGGCATTGATATCCGCAAAGAGCCTATTCTCGTATATCCCACTCTTCACTATCAAAACGGTGGTATCGATATCGGCGCAAACGGTATGACTAATATCGAAAACCTCTACGTAGCAGGTGAGGCAGTCGGAGGAGTACACGGAAGAAACAGACTTATGGGTAACTCACTTCTCGACATTATCGTATTCGGTAGAAACGCTGGTCAACAAGCAGGTGAGAAATTCAAGAGTGTTACCGTAAAAGGCGACCTTTCTTTGAAACACGTTGCCGACTTTGAGAAGGAACTCAAAGACGCGGGAGTTGATACTGGAGTCGTATCACCCAGAATTCTTCCCGATTATAGAAGAAAAGATATGTAATAAATTTAGAGTATACGCCCGAAATCGGGCGTATACCTACGTAATAGGAGATTAAAATGGAAAATCAAAATACTAAAAAAAGTGGCAAGAAAATAGCCATTATTGCAATCGTTGCGGTTATTCTTGCTGGAATCGTTGCTTGGTGCGTATATAACGCAACCAAAGCAGACGTTAACAAGTTTTTCAAAATCCCCGCCCTTCTTGCAGGTATATTCATAGTAACTGCTCTTGGCTATTTGCTTGGAAGAGTAACGATTAAAGGCGTTTCTCTTGGAACTGCGGGTGTATTTTTAGTTGCAATTCTCTTTGGATTCTTGTGTACCCTTATTCCCGATACGACTCCCGTTTTAGGTAGTTTGAATCTTAAAGAAGGGGCAGGTAACACCGTTTATTATAAACAAGTTATCCAAAATATCGGACTCGTTCTATTCGTTGGTTCGGTTGGTTTTATTGCAGGTCCTAAATTTTTCCGTGACCTCAAAAAGAACTTCAAAACCTACATTTTACTTGGCGTAATTATTATTCTTTCGGGAACTTTCGTTGCAGTTATCTTTGCTCTTCTTCCCGGAATCGGTTCAGAGTTTTCGGCAGGCGTACTTTCGGGCGCGCTTACCTCTACTCCCGGTTACTCGGCAGCGTTAGAAGTTGCAAAAGACCAAGGAATAGTTACACTCGGACACGCTATTGCGTATCCCTTTGGCGTTATAGGAGTCGTTCTTTTCGTTCAACTTATGCCCAAATTTGTTAAGGCTAATATGGACGTTGAAAGAGGATACCTCAAAACTGGCGCGGAAGAACTTACCAAAAAAAGAGAAGGTTTGTTCGTTTGCGACAATTTCGGTTTGATGCCTCTTGCTCTTGCAATCGTATGCGGACTTATTCTCGGCGCAATCAAAATCCCTCTCTCTGGTGACGGATATAACGGCGCGTGTTTCTCACTCGGAACTACGGGTGGCGTGCTCATTATGTGTCTTGTTTTCGGTCACTTTGGAAGAATCGGAAAACTTTCTCTTGAAGTTCCCGAATATTCGGCTAAAGTACTCCGCGAACTTGGACTTATGCTCTTCTTGATAGGCGCAGGTGTAGACGGTGGCGTTTCACTCGTATCTCAAATCAACGCTAACGAAAGCGGAGCAATGATAGTAGTTTGGGGACTTTTAGGCGGTGCGATTATGACCATTACTCCTATGGTCGTTGGATATTTCGTAGGTAAATATCTCCTCAAACTTCCTCTTTTGAATAACCTTGGTTCTATCACCGGTGGTATGACTTCTACTCCTGCTCTCGGTACTCTTATCAATACCGCTGAAACTGAGGACGTTGCAGGCGCGTACGCGTCCACCTATCCTATTGCTCTCGTGCTTATAGTACTTGCTTGCAATTTGATGATAGGTTTGATATAATAGATTTACGTAAAAGTAAATCTATGGTGAATATTCTTTCTCCGATAGACTTCGTTTACGAATAATACCCAGAGAAAGAGTATGAAAACAAAAGAAGAAAAAAGAGCAAAAAAGGCTCGTAAAAAACTTTACAAAAAAGCAATTCGCCCCTGGAAGGGATTATCCATCTTTTCAGGGGTGATGGCTTTTATTATGATACTCGCTTGTTTTATATGTACCGCTTTCGACAATCCTATCGCGATTGTCTCGGGTGACAAGTTTTGGCGAGTAGAAAACGCAGATTTTGCAAATTACACATATTTTCCCAACAAAGATTTACAATTTAAAACACAAGGTGCAACTTCGCAAAAAGATATAGCCAAACTTGTCGAGGCAGGCGGAGCAACCCTTCTTAAAAATGAAAATGAAGCCCTTCCTTTAGACGTAGAAAATCAGTCTGATAAAAAGGTTTCTATTTTTTCGACCTCTTCTGTTAATCCCGTATACGGTGGAACGGGTTCGGGCAACGTTGACGCAAGCAAAGCAAAAAGTTTCAAAGAGGCTTTTGAGGACGTTGGACTCGACGTTAACGATACGTTATGGAATTTCTACGAGAGTGGCGCAGGCAAAAAATACGTTCGCAAAAACGGTGGTTTTATGCCTGTTTCTGCCGAAGTTTCAGAAGCGCCTTGGGGCGCGTACACCCAAGAGGTGATAGACTCCGTTTCGGGTACGGCCGTAGTCGTTATTTCGAGAATAGGGGGTGAAGGATACGACGCAAGTTATACCCTCGACGGACAAGTGAACTATCTTGCTCTTGATGAAAACGAAAAGAAAATGTTATCTGAAATTCAGAAAATGAAACAGTCTGGTAAGATAAATAAGATAGTTCTTCTTTTGAATTATTCAAATAGCGTTCAACTTGATTTCATTGATTCTTATTCTATCGACGCGTGTTTGTGGATAGGCGGTGTAGGTATCAACGGAATTGAAGCGGTTGCAGATATTCTCGTTGGAAAAACTAATCCTTCGGGCTGTCTTCCCGATACTCACCTCAAAAACAACTTCTCTTCTCCTGCTATGGTCAACTCCGTAGCCCTTGAATACGAAGGAGCGCAAGAGAGAGTTGAGTCTAACAACGCGCGCCATTATATGGTGTACCAAGAAGGCATTTACGTTGGTTATAGATACTTTGAAACGAGATACTTCGATACCGTGATGGGTAGAGGTAATACCGACGGATACAACTACGACCAAGACGTTGCATATCCCTTTGGATATGGACTATCGTATACCAGTTTTGAATATTCTAATTTTGATATGAGTTACGACGCTCAAAGCGATACCTTTAACGTAAGCGTAACAGTTACGAATACGGGTGATAGAGCAGGACGCGAAACGGTACAAGTATACGCAAGCGCGCCTTATACTCACGGAATTACAACGGTGGAAAAATCGGCGGTAGTTCTCGTTGGATACGACAAAACCGACTTGCTTTCGCCGAGCGGAGAACAAGGCTCAAGTCAAACGCTTAACATAAAGGTAGATAAGAAAAGTTTAGCCTCCTACGACTGCACGGCAAATGGTGGAAAGGGCGGATATATTCTTGATAGCGGTAATTATTATTTGACCGTTGCAAGTAGCGCGCACGAGGCAACGAATAACGTACTTGCCGTTCACGGCAAGAATACGACTAATAGCAGTATCGACAAAGACGGCGATTTAACTATGGTAGGCGTTCATTATCAAGAAAACTACGATTCTACCACTTATAATAATATCCTTGTCAACGGAAAAGAAGTAACTATTCAAAATCAACTCGATATGGCGGATTTGAATAGATACGAGGGAGCGGATAACGGTCCTATTGATAACGGGGTAGTATATCTTTCGAGGGCGGACTGGGCAAACACCTATCCAACGAGCGCAACCAAGGTTAAACTCACTGCAAAAATCATTTCCGACCTCAAAGATATTCAATATCTTGAAGACGCAAAAGATTACGTTGGAGAAGGACTTACTATTCCCGAGGTGAAAGACTTAGGATTAAAACTATACGACTTTATAGGCGTTGGTTTGGATGAAAAGATAGTCAAAGACGGAGTAGAGTACTCTTGGGATGATTTGATAGGACAAATGTCTTTTGCTGAAATGAGAAAACTAATCGGAGACTCTTTCCACTGGACGCACCCCGTCGAATCGATAGACGCCCCCGGTACACGTGACGAGAACGGACCTCAAGGATTGAATACCTCTATCTTTTTAGGAGCGTCAAGCGGAGTGGAAACGATTGCTTTTTGTAGCGAGGACGTTATGAGCGCGACCTTTGACGACGATTTGATGTACGACGTAGGTCAAGTATTTGGCAAAAACTGTATTGATTCCGGCATAACCTTTTTATACGGACCGGGCAATAATATTCATAGAACTCCTTACGGAGGAAGAAATTTTGAGTATTACTCCGAGGACGGATTTTTGTCGGGTAAAATTTCCGCGCAAGAAGTTAGAGGTATGAAGGTTTACGGCGTAGAAGTTTTGATGAAACACTTTGCCCTTAACGAGAGTGAACAACAACGGTTAGGTCTTGGCGTTTGGCTTAACGAACAGTCGGCAAGAGAAATTTATCTTAAAGCCTTCCAAATTCCTATTGAAGAGGCTAATGCAAACGGCGTTATGACGGCGTATGCAAGATGGGGTTGTATTTGGTCGGGAGGAAATCCTAATCTTATGACCAAGATATTGCGCGAAGAGTGGGGTTGTAAAGGAATGCAGATAACGGATAACTGTCTGGTTAACTACGTCAATTCCGTTGACGGCGTTATCGCGGGGGTTACTATCTTTGATAATATGCTCCCGTATATATACGACGATTTTGGAAAGTACGAAAACGATTCCGTAATTTATTACGCAATGCAAAGAGCGTCTAAATACAATCTCTATGCTATTGCAAATTCTAATGCAATGAACGGATTTGGACCTAACACCGAAGTACATAATTATACGCCTTCGTTTACAACGTGGAGCACGGTGCTTGCTATCGTGATGCCCGTATGCTTTGTAGGTTGCTTGACCACGTATATCGTAAAAAGGGTTAACTTTAAGAAAAAACAAAAAGAAAACGATTTGCAAACCGAATCTATGGATAATTAACTAAAAAGGAGACGAATTATGAAAAATTCAAAATTGAAGATTGCAATTACGGCTATTTGTCTTGTAGCGCTTTTGTGCTCGTTTGCTTTGGCTGGATGCGCAAAACACGAGCATACTTATGAGAGCGCGTGGACTTGGGATGATACCCATCACTGGAAAAAGGCAACTTGTGAGCACTCCACGGAAAAAGGTGAGTACGGCGAGCACTCTTTAACTGGTGGCGTATGCGCTTGCGGATATAGCGCAATTACTTATACAGTTACCGAAGAAGAGTGGAAGATGAACTTCAACTTGACAAAGACTCAAGTCGAAGCGCAAACCCTTTCTTGTTTAACTTGGGGCGAAATAAAAGCGAAATCAGTTGCGACAAAAACTGCGTCTAGCGGAATCACTTCGTACACCGTTTATGCAGAGGGAACGAATTCTGGCACAAGCGGTACGAGTTTATTAAAGGTTGCTCCAAACGCTATGAGTATTGAGTTTTACGTAGAAGGTCAACTCAAAGAAAGTCAGAGTGGAACGTATACGAATAGCGAAACCCTTTACAAGACTTTGACGAGCAATATACTTGCATATTCCCCTTTTGAAAACAATTATGGAGACTTCACTTTTGACCAAGAGAGAAATGTTTACGTGGCTCAAAATATGACTTCTATAATGGTGGACGACTATGACCCAAGTATAACCAGACCTACTTATACAAAAACGGCAGAGGTTACTTTCGTTAACGGATACTTAAACACAGTGAAAGTTCAACTTTGTGACTCTACGTTTACCGACGTTTTTGCAAATTTTGATTTTACTTTTTCAAATATGAATAATACGACCGTCGAGGGTTAAATTTATAATATTCCTAAAAAAACCGCTTTTTTTGAGCGGTTTTTTTATTTTAAAAGAAATAATATAAAAGCACGTTTATTTAAAACTTAAGAATTGCAAATTTTAAAAAATAGTAATATAATTAACCCATATTTTTAAGGAGATGGGAAACGTGCAATCAACACCTAAACAACAAAAAGCAAGTTTAATAATTTTTCTTGCGACTTGGTTTATGTATACGATGATTTGTTTTACGAAAACGAATTACACCGCGCTTATTGCATCAATCGTAAAAGAAGGAATTTTTACTAAATCCGATTCGGGAATAGTTTCTGCCGCCTTTTATTTAACTTTTGGCGTTAGTCAAATCGCAGGTGGAAAGTTTACCGATAAAAAACCTATTCTCGCAATCACGATAGGTATGATAGGCACTATAATTCCTAACGTGCTTTTGTGTTTTACTCGTGATTTTGTGTCGGTTGCAGTGCTTTGGAGTATTTGCGGACTTGCTCAATTCGGTTCATATCCTGGCGTGGTTAAAATAATATCAAAATACCTCGTCCCCGAGCATAGAGCAAAAGCAAGAACGTACGCCGTTCTCTGTATAGGCTTTGGCGGAATACTTTCTTACGCTATCGTTGCGCCCGTTTACGAGTGGCTCGGTTGGGCAGGAGTATTCGGTATGGATGCAGTCGTAATTTTAGTTGCGCTTGTATTTTGGTTATATGCTTTGACCAAGATAAAGCACCTTGACGTTGATTCTTATCAAGAGCAAACCGAACAAGTAAAAATTGCAAAACCATTAAACGAGGTAAAAAAAGAAAGTTTTATCAAACTTTTATTCAAAAGTGGACTAATAGTAGTAATATTTTTAAGCCTAGTTGGCGCGGTGCTAAATAACGGTTTCAAAACGTGGCTTTCTACTATGATGATGGAAAACTATGAACTTTCTCCCGTGTGGGCAAGCATGCAAACGGCAGTCGTGTACGTTGTAAATATTTTGGGTACTTTCGTCGTGGTGTGGGCTTTCCGCAAAATGAAAAACGAAATTGCTATCAAAGGCACGGCAATGGCGATATGTCTGCCTTTCTATTCGATGCTACTACTTATCGGCAAAGTGCCTGCATTTGTGATACTTGCCTCGTCCATGATAAATACGACGATTTTGTATGCTCTTGGAAACGTCAATATAAGAATAGCGTCTTATTTTGAAAAATTCGGATATTCAGCAACGATATCAAGCACTTTGAACGGCATGTCAAGTTTTGGCGTAGTGCTTGCGAACGGTGGATTTGGAATAATTGCGGATACTCTCGGTTGGGACGCGGTTATCTACGTTTTGATAGGCGCGTGCGCTTTGTGTACAATTCTTTATTTGCTTACGTCAATCGTTTGGAAAAAGTTCAAAGAAAAAAACGTAAAACAGTCTTAATATTTAGCAATCGACAAAATCAACACAACTCAAAAATTAAAGGTTAGAACAAGCGTTCTAACCTTTTGTTTTTGTGTGTCTATTTATACTCACTTAAAATATTTAACGTGGACGAGAACCTTCTTGCTAGTGGCTATGCGTAGTTGTCGTCAATTTGTAGACAACTGAAATTAACGGTAAAAACAGTGGGTGTAACGAGGAAAATTAGGAGTACAAATTAATTTTCCTTACTTTCTATCGCGATTCCGGTTTTTGCGTCTTGGAAAATCATCCAGTAGCCTTCCTCTTCGGAAAGGGGTATCCACTGACAATATTTTTTGAGGTTTTAATAATCCGAGATACCAAGTAGATAGTCTGTCGTAACTTCAAAAAATTTTGCCATTTGCGCAAGAATTAGTAGAGAAGGCTCGCGTTGTGATTTTTCGTATCTCAAATACGAAACGGGATTTAAACCGAGTCGAATAGCAACCTCTTTTTGAGTGAGTTTCATATCCTCTCTTAATTCTTTTAATCTTTTTCCCAAAATTATTTCCATAATATCTCCTTTTATTTGACATATTACCAAAATGGTAGTAAAATATGTAAAAAACTACCAAAATGGTATGTAGCGTGGAGATAAAAATGAAAAAAAGAAAATTAACAAACGAAGAGTTGGATAATTTAGTGAAAGATTTTATCGTTGCTTGTAAAGATAAAATCATAGAAGACGTTAAAAGAGAAAACGAAATGATAGAAAGAGCAAACGAGGCTGAAAATAATAAAAAGAAATAAACTAAAATGCACCTAAAAATTTAAGTAGGTGCATTTTTTTGTTGAATTATTTATTGATTCACTCTTCCTTATTCTCAATCGCGATTCCCGTTTTGGCGTCTTGGAAAATCATCCAGTAGCCTTCCTCTTCGGAAAGGGGTATCCACTGACAATATTTTTTGAGGTTTTCGGGAGGGAGGAGGTCTTTGCTCGCGGGAACGCCGTAGCATACGTATTCGGGAGCGTTATCGTTTTTTATTAGACCGACTACGTAGTTTTCCCCTTGTCTTTCCACCTTTACCCACTCCGAGTCTTCTATGAGCGAGCAAAGTTTTTCTTCCCTGGGATAGCACACGAGCATTTCGTCTAAATTTTGTTTGATAGAACAATAAAACTCGTGCACCTCGTTTTCTTTTTTATATTCAACTTTTCCCTCTTCCTTTTCCTCTTCCTTTTTCTCGTTATTAATTTCATTTTCTTTTTGCTCTTGTTTTTCTTCTTCCGTAATTGTTTCGATTTCGATAGATGGGGGAGTGTCCTCTATCCTTTCAATGGGGTTAGTTTGAGGCTCTTTTTCCTCAATCGTGGGAGACGGAGTAGGCTCTTTTTCCTTCGTTTTTATATTCTCTTTTGCAAACAGATTAAAGTTGTGATTGCCTAAACTACTTCCCGTGGCAAGAACTTCCGAGCCAGACACAATAGCGACGTGAAATTCTTCCCCCTGCCAGTCGGGAATATTATAGTTTACGGGTAGTTTGCCACAAGAAATATATTTCCCCGCAAGGAATACTTCCATATATTCCTCAATTTCGCCCCCTTTCGCCGAAAGAGAGAGTTCTTCTCCTTTGGCGCTTGCGCTAACTACTCGATAAACTCTTTGATTTTTGTCCGTCAAAACGATTTTCTTATTAAAAAACATATCCGCCTCCCGTGTAAAAACAATATATTCCGACATTTGTGAAAATATGAACGAATCAGTAAAAAAAAGGACGATTAAATTATGTAAAAACAATATAAAAAGCGTTGACAAACCTATACATATTATATATAATGTTCGTGTTTACCAAAGTTAAACCTTTTGTTTAGAAATACTAAACTTTTTGAGGAAAATATGGAAATCGGAGTTAAACTTAAATTGCTCAGGCAAAGGTGCGAACTCACGCAAGAGGAACTGGGAGCAAGGTGTGACCTTACCAAGGGTTACATTTCTCAACTTGAAAACGAAGTTACCTCTCCGTCTATTGCTACTCTCACCGATATCTTGGACGCGCTCGGAACGACGCTCAAAGATTTTTTTTCGGAAGAGCCTGAAGAAAAGATTGTTTTTACAAAAGAAGAATATTTTGAAAAGTGCGAACAA
>JAZQYG010000058.1:0-2600 GCA_045633305.1 Clostridia bacterium
GCAATAACGTCTGAAAAGGATAAAATCTCACGCATAACGTTTTCTTCAAAAATAATTTCGCCGTCTTTATCGGGGATAGGGAACAAACTGCTTTCCAAAACGCGAGAGGCGTATACTTGCATCATTGAATTAGGCACGCAAAGTCTAACCAGTCCCGCGCCCGAGCGCATAGCGCATCTTGCGCCCATTTCGGCAAGAAGAGATGCGCCCACGTATTTTGCGCTACCTGCAATTATCGATACTTTGCCGTAACTGCCTTTGTGGGTATTATTAAGCCTTTTTGGAAAACTACCCTCCTCCAAAATACTTAAACTTGAACTCGTGGGAATAATACCACAGTCCGCGTAAATTATCTCTCCGCAAACGTCCAGTCCGTCCGCAAGGAAAAATCCTGCTTTTTTGCCCGAAAAACTGACCGTAACGTCCGCTTTTACGCACTCTGAATACTCTTTGCCGTTATCCGCATCAAGGCCAGAGGGAATATCGGCGGAAACAATCTTTGCTCCTGACTGGTTTATCGCGTGTATCGCGCTCAAATAGATATCTTTGGGCTCTCTATTTAGTCCTATGCCGAATATCGAATCTATAACGACTTCGTCGTAAATTATTTCTCCCTCTTGGTAATTTCTTATCTCAATTCCAAGGGTAGACGCCTCTTCAAGAAGTTTTTGACACTCTATCGATTTAATTTCACCTACGGTAAATATGAGAACGGACACACCTCGGTCGGCAAGAATCAATCCTGCGCAAACGCCGTCCGCGCCGTTATTGCCACCGCCTACCATAATAGTAACGCTTTCAGCCTCACCAACGGCAAGAGAGAGCGCTCTACCCGCTCTTTCAATCAATTCTCTTTCCGTCACACCACGCTCAAAAAGAGCCTCTTCCGCTCTTTTTATATCCGCTCTCAAAAACACTTCACTCATCTTCGGTAATTTCCCCAGAAATTTTATTAAACGCTTTAGCCGAGGTCTCGTATTCAAAACCACGGCTCATAAGGTAACGTATCATCTTTTCTTTTTCGGGATACTTTTTGACTTTCTTTCTTGCCAAAGCGCAAGCGTTTTCCTCTTCACTATCAGGCAATACTTGGTCGATTATTTCTCCTTCTATGCCTTTTGAGGATAGTTCGTAGCGCAAACGAAGTTTGCCTCTGTCTTTGCCGTACGTCCTAACGTAAGCGTTTGCATATGCAAAATCGTTCAAATATCCGTAAGAGCGAAGTTTGGAAACGGCAGACTCGGCGTCCTCGGGTGAATAACCTTTTGCTTCCAACTTTTCACGAATTTCGCTTTCGGTGCGCATAGTTCTTGACAAAAACCGAATTGCCGTGTCGAAAGCAAAGTTCGTACCGCTTGCCTTTTTTATATTTTCAAGTTCTTCTTCGGTAATTTCTTCGCCTACTTTTATTTTTCTAAAAGATGCAAGCACGACGCCGTCCAGTCTTTCGACTTTTTCTCCGTCTACGTATACGTCGTAACTTCCGTTCTTTTGTTTCATAACCGCAGTAATACGCATAATTCACCTCTATATCATTTTAACATTTTTAAAAAGAGTTTGCAAGACGGTCGAAGCAAATAATATGTCAGTTATGCTTATTAAATGGTGTTTTTTGTTGATTAGTCCACAAGCGGACAGTTTTGAAAGTTCGCCTCCCCCATTAGCGCGCCACAACGACGTGAGTGCGAGGGGCTAATTTTGCCGTTCACTCTCTCGTATCTTTCGGACTCGTAGCAAAACGGACAGTTTTCGCACCCCGTCGGTTTATTCTTAAGTTTAATCATAATTCCCTCCGCTATTATAATGGCTAAAATAAAAGGAATTATGGATAAAAATTAAATTTATAAAAAAAACGCAGTCGTTTGACTGCGTTTAGTTAAGAATTTTTCTCCCACTGGAAGTTGTATTCACCGTTTGAGCCTATATTCATAAGAATATGACCTTTTTCGTCCGTGCGATAAATATTATCCGAAAGTTCACTATTGTATTCGTTTATCCTGTCTATAAGTTCACTGTGCGGGTGGTTGTACGAGTTGCCCTCGCCTACGCTTATTACTATATGCTCGGGCTTAGTGAAATTAAGTAAAACCTCTCCCGTTGAACCACGAGAGCCGTGATGACCTGCCTTTATAACGTTACAATCCATAAGAGATAGTCCCGTGCTTTCGATAAAGAGTTCTTCACTCCAAACGAATTCCTTTTCACTGTTTGAAACTTTATCGTTCAAGTCGCCCGAAAGCAAAGTACGTACGCCTGCGTATTCAATCACGCAAACGGGAGACATATTGTTTTTCTCCTCACTACCGTCGCAACCGTCGTCAAAATACGTGTAGTACGACGCGTCTGGACAATATACGTCCACTTTATAATCCGCGCCACTAATTGCAAATTTGCCTTCATTGTATTTTATCGTAGCGTTTTCTATTTGTACCGCCTCGTAAAACTCTTCGTATGCAACCGTATCCCAAAATCCTACTTCGGGGTCACTTGCCTTCGTTCCGATATTCGGCATATAAATATTTGATACCGTATACGATTCTAAAACTTCGTTCATACCGCCAACGTGGTCGGCGTCAACGTGAGTTAACATCAAGTAATCG
>JAZQYG010000059.1:0-3676 GCA_045633305.1 Clostridia bacterium
CAGACCGTTTGTAAGTGGAAAATAGTAAAAGAAAGAGAGACGAAAAGCGTAAACAAAGAAATCATAACGGGAGAAGGAGGTAGTGGCGATGGCAATTGAGTGGAAACAAAATCAACTTGACGTCATAAACCAAAAAGATGGAGAAATTCTCGTTTCCGCCTCCGCTGGAAGTGGAAAAACCGCCGTTATGATTGAAAGGCTAATACGTATTATCGGTGACGGCGTTTGCGTCAGCGACGTACTGTGCTTGACCTTTACAAAAAGCGCGGCAAAAGAAATCAGGGATAGACTTAAAGCCTCACTGCTTGAAAAGGTGGAAAACTCTCAAGGCGCGGATAGAGCGCGCTATGAAAGAGAACTCGATAAACTACCTTTTGCAGACGTTACCACGATAGACGGATTTTGTAATTCTATAGTTTCGAAATATTTTGAGCAAGCAGGAGTAGACCCGACGGTTAAGGTTGCCTCTTCCGACGAGGCTAAAAGTTTAATTTATCGCTCTGCCGAACAAGTCCTCACCGAGTACGGAGAAAAAGAGGACGACGTTTATATGGAACTTGTGGATTTCCTCGGCAAAAGGCGTTCGGAAGAGAGCGTGCTTTCTTTGATTATTAAGATAAACGAATTTTTATCCACGATAGCAAATAGAGATAGATTCGTCGAAAAAGTCAAAGAGCAAAGTCGCGCGATACAAAACAGTGGTACTGCTCTCCTCTACGAACTATCGAGAGCGCAAAGAGTTTTACGCGAGATAGATGCTCTTGCTTTGGAGTGTTTGAAGTTCGATTTGCCTTATCCCGAAGACGTTTTGAGATATACCCATATAACGAAAAAAGCGATTGAGATAGGGGCGCAAGAATTTTTTAGCGCGGTAAACGAAAACCTTCCCGAAAATCCCAACTATGCAAAAAAGATATATAAAGACAAAAAAGAAGAAAGTTACGCTCAAATCACGGCTTTAAAGAGCGCAGTGAATAAATTCCATCAAGAATACGGCGGAGAGAATTTCTTGCGCGTTGAAAAAGATGCGAAAGGAATTGCGCGCTACTCTGACAAAATATTCGAACTCGTTGAGGCTCTTTTCAATAAGTACGAATCCGCCCTTAGCGCGCGAGGTCTTATTGATTTTGCCGGTATTGAAAACAAAACGCGCGAGTGCTTAAAAGACGAGCAAATAAGAAGGGAAATTGCGGGCAGATACACACACGTGCTCGTAGACGAATATCAAGATACGAATAGACTTCAAGACGACATAATTGCTTGTCTTAAAGGTGGAAAGTCTTTATTTATGGTGGGTGACGCCAAGCAAAGCATTTACGAATTCCGTCACGCCGAGCCTGAAATTTTCGTTGAGAAAAAGACGAAAGAAGGGGTAAAGCACTACACTTTGGACAAAAATTTCCGTTCCGACGAGTGCATAATTAACGCGGTAAATAGAGTCTTTACCAGTATTTATAACCTTTCAAGCGCGGGAGAGGATTACAAAGACCAAATAATGCTTGGGGAGAGAAAGGGAGAGCAAAGTGAAATACCTCCCGTTTCCTGCACGCTCTTTTTTGGATATAAACGTTCTCGCTCTAAAGATTTAGAGCCTATATATAGCGTAATGGAAAGCGTCCCTCAAATAGAGGAAGAAGAGGTAAGCAAGGAAGCAGTTTATCTTGTCGAAAAGATTAAAGAGGTTTTGTCAAAGGGCTTAATTTGTGACAAAAAAGGTGAAACGAGGCAAGTTACCTACCGAGATATTGCAATAATTTCAAGGTCGAGAAACGAAAGAGTAAAAAATATTTTGAGCCATCTTAAAAAGTGTGGTATTCCTCTTGCGATAACCGAAAAGAGCACTCTTTCAAATTCTTGCGAACTTCTCGTGCATCTACTAAAAGCAATAGATAATCCTTTGAGAGAGGATAGTCTAATTTGCGCTATGCTTTCCCCGATATTCGACTTTGAGGAAAGAGAACTTGCAAAGTATAAACTTGAAATGCCTCCCAAAACACCCTTTTTCGAGGGGCTCAAAACGCTAAAGGGGAAGTACCGAAAACTTGACGACTTTTTGAACAAAATGGAAGAGTATAAATTCCGCTCAAAATATAGTCAAGTTCACGAACTTTTGTCTTTCATCATAAAGGATACTCGATTTGAAGAAAAATTGCTCTGTCAAAAAGATGGAGCAAGAGAACTGGTTGAACTTGGAGAATTTTTGACTTCTCTGGCATCTTCTGAAATTGCAGTTATTCTTTCGGAATATTTGAATTTCTTCGAGCAGTATCCATATTTTGAGAGCGAGCGCACCACGGGAGATGCGGACGCGGTTAAAGTTATGACCATGCACGCAAGTAAAGGATTAGAGTTCCCCGTTGTGTTTATCATAGACACAGGTACGGCGTTTAACGATTCCGACCTAAAACAAAGCGTGACTTTGCATAAAAAATACGGGGTGAGTTTGCCGACTTTTGATTTGAATCGTAGAGTTTGGAGGGAAAACTTTTTCACCAAAGCAATCAAAAGGAGATTGAAAGAAGATATAATTGCCCAAGAACTTCGACTATTGTACGTTGCAATGACCAGAGCAAGAAATATGCTATTTATTTCGGGCTCAACAAGGGCAACCTCTCCAAAAAATTACGAATTTAAGACAAACGAAAAAGACGCTACTTCAATGCTCGAATTTATACTTATTGCAAAAAACAAAGACGAAAAACTGGACGAGTATATTCGTTTTGAGTACGAGCCGTTATCAAAAGAAAACGAGCAAGAACAGATAAATAGCGCCCAAGACGTTGAACTTGACCAGTCTTTGATTCAAAAGGCGAAAGAGTCCATTGATAGTAGGTACCTATATAGTCAGTCTACTTTAACTCCCGCTAAATTTACCGTTACCGCTCTTAGTAAAGATGACGAAGAGGGTGTGTCCTTTTCTTTGTCGGACGGCTCGACGAGCGCAAAAGAGGGCACGCTCTATCATACGGTTATGCAGAATATTCCGCTAAACGCTACAAACAAAGAGGACATTTCTCTTGCTCTTGACAAAATGCTTTTGGACGAGATAATTACCAAAGACGAGAGAGAGCAGTTGAGCGTGGAAATAATTCATAAGGTTATGAATTTGGACGTGATGAGAGAAATTTCTTCAATGCAGTTTATGCGAGAGCAAGCTTTCTTGTTGAGAGTAAAGCACTCTGAAATCAAGCAAGACGGCGTAGAGGACGAAGTGTTACTGCAAGGCGTTATCGATTTACTTGGTGTAAAAGGCGACGAGGCGGTAATCGTAGATTACAAGTATAGCGGAGCAAGTGAGTCTGTTCTCAAAGAGCGTTACAAAAAGCAATTAGCCCTTTATAAATTAGCACTGCAAAAGATAATGCCCGATAAAAAGGTTAGAACCTACCTCGTTAGTTTGAAGAGTGCAAAAGTCATTGAGTTTGAGGAATAAAATTCATAATAAAGGCGGATAGTTCACCTTTTCCCGAACCAAAAGGGCTATTTAATGAGGAGGACGTTACTCCAACTGATATAGAGCCGTCTTTATTCAAACAAAAAGAATTCAACAAACAAGAGTTAAAATTAAACAAATTTACGGGAGCGTCTTTTTCGTCAAAGAAAACGAGCGCTCCCTTTTGCGTATCCGTTGACCCAAAAAGAGTCAAAAGTCCGTTTTTCGTATAAAGGTACTCAA
>JAZQYG010000060.1:0-14993 GCA_045633305.1 Clostridia bacterium
TTATCGATATTCCCGTAATGTTTGCAGTAATGTCGATACTAGTTATTCCGACGCTTATAAAAGGAAAACTTGCGCGTTGGCAAGGAATTGCCCTCCTTGCAATTTACGCAGGATTTTGCACCTTACAATTCGTTTTGTAAATTGAATTTTTCTCAAATAAATTAAAAAAATCCGCAACGACTTGTTGCGGATTTTTTAATATTCTTTTACTCCGTCCTCTCGCTCTAACCCAAGAAGATAATCCGAAGACACCCCGAGCGCCGAGCAAAGTTTGCGAATTGCCTCAATAGAAGGTTGCGAACGACCTTTTTCCCAAGAATATATACTGTCGTTCGTAGTTTGAATAATATTTGCAAGTTCAATCTGGGATAGACCTGCATCAATTCTTAATTCTTTTAGTCTCTTTTGAAATATATCCATATTTTAATAGTATCGTAAAAATTACGGTTTTTATATATAATCGTAAATATTACGATTTTACTTGACATATTCCCCTTGTGCAATTATAATTTTAACAATTATCAACGAAATTTTGACTTTTAAGTATTCATTAAAACCTATGATAAATTATGTAAACACATATCTTCGCCACTTAGACGAGCCTTCATAGGTTTTACGGAGATAAACGAATATATGCACGACCAAGACCGAGTAGTTACGCTTTATAAAAACTTTACTAAAGAAAAACATAAAAAAGGAGAGCCTTGCGCTCTCGCCGACAAAACAAAACGACTCTTTAAAGAAATAGAAAACAAACTTGAAGCTTCTTTTGACAAAAATCTTATAGAAGAATTAAAGCACACCTTAAACGCGTTATTCCTAAAAAGAGAGGTCGAAATTATAGAATACGTCCTACGAAACAACGAATAAAAAAACCGCTATTTAGCGGTTTTTTTGTGTTATCTATTTTACGATTTCTTTGAGATACTCTTTGAATTTTTCACCCAAATCTTCTCGTCTTAGAGCAAACTCTACGACTGCTTTTAGATATCCGAGTTTATCTCCCGTATCGTATCTTATTCCATCAAATTCATACGCGTATACGCCCGTGGTATGAATCATTTTATCTATTGCAGAGGTGAGATATAGTTCTCCGTTTTTGGAAGGCTCACATCTTTCAAGTTCGTCAAATACGTCCGGAGTTAAAATATATCTACCCATACTAACTAGGTTACTTGGAGCAACTTCTGCGGGAACTTTTTCCATAAAGCCTTTAACTTCACTGAATTTTCCTTTGCGAGCGCCGGGTGCAATAACTCCGTATTTGTGCACTTCGCTCATAGGTACTGCTTGAACGCCGAGTATACTCGTACCCGTCGTTTCGTACGCCTCTACAAGTTGGCGAGTTACCGCTTTTTGGGGAGAATACATCAAGTCGTCTCCATAGAGTACTGCAAACGGCTCGTCACCAACGAATTCTTTTGCAAGATAAATTGCTTGACCCGAGCCTTTCATCTCTTTTTGTCTAACGTAAGTGAAATTTGCTTTGTTTTCTATTTCTTCACAAAGAGCAAGTTCTACCGTTTTGCCTGCTTTTTTGAGAAGGGCTTCAAGTTCGGGGAAACGGTCGAAATAGTCCTCTATACATTTTTTTGAACGACTAGTGATAAAAAGTATATTATCAATACCGCTTTCCACAATCTCGTCAACGACGATAGAAAGAGCGGGAGTATCAACGATAGGAAGCATTTCCTTAGGTACTGCTTTTGTTTCAGGTAAAAATCTCGTGCCGAATCCAGCAACTGGAACGACTGCTTTTCTAACTTTTTTCATATAGCCCCCTTGGGTTTTATTTATTTTTTTTAATTATACAATATATTCAAAATAATTGCAAACGATTTGAAATTAGCAAAAATTGTGATAATATAATTATATGGAAAGAACGATTTTGCACTGTGATTTGAATAATTTTTACGCGTCCGTTGAAATACTTGCTAATCCCGAATACAAAGGCAAGCCTTTAATCGTATGCGGAAACCCCGAAAAACGTCACGGTATCGTTCTTGCCAAGTCAAACGGAGCAAAAAAATTAGGCGTTCTTACGGGCGAGGCTATTTGGCAAGCAAAACAAAAGTGCGGTCCGAGCCTTATTTGCGTTCCTCCCCGCCACCATCTGTACGGAGAAATAAGCAAACAAGTATTCGGCATCTACGTTCAATACACCGATAGAGTGGAAAGTTTTGGTTTAGACGAGTGTTGGCTTGACGTTACAGGTTCTCAAAAATTATTCGGCACCGGCAAACAAATCGCAGACACTATACGCAAGCGCATAAAAAACGACCTTGGACTCACCGTTTCAGTTGGCGTATCTTTCAACAAAATTTTTGCAAAACTTGGTAGCGACCTCAAAAAGCCCGACGCCACGACTGAAATAACCAAAGAAAATTTCAAACAAAAAATTTATCATTTGCCCGCCTCGGATTTGCTTATGGTAGGCAAAAAAACCAAAGAAAAACTTGCTTTAATGAATATACGTACCATAGGCGAACTTGCAAACGCAGACCTTCGCTTAATGGAAAAAACTTTTGGCGTGGTGGGTGTAAACCTCGTCAAATACGCTCGCGGAGAAGATAGGGAAGAGGTAGGATTATGTTACAAGCATACTCCCCCGCTTAGCATAGGTCACGGAAGCACTCTCCCAGTAGACGCGCCGAGCATCAACGTACTAACGCCCGTAGTGTACGCGCTGTGCGATATGGTGGGAACCAGACTTCGCAAACATAAAATGCGCGCAGGCGGACTACACGTGAGTTTAAAAGACGACGAGTTCAACACCTACTCTCACCAAATAACCTTCACGGACACGGTAGACGCGAGCAGTATTCTTGCTCAAAAATCTCTTGAAATTATAAAGGGCTTTTACGATTTCGATAGACTTCGCCCTATAAGAACGGTTACGATATCGGCAATTAAACTTTCGGGAGAAGACGAAGGCTATCAAACCTCGATTTTTGGCGAGGAAAACGAAAGAGCCTCCGCTTTAGATAAAACGGTGGACAAAATCCGCGAAAAATACGGATACTCTTCAATGAGTCGAGGCATAGTGCTTGCAAACACTTTCCTTTGCGATAATCTCAAAATTTAACCTCTTTTTTTATTGTAAAATCGAGAATATAATATAATTATCTAATAAAAAGCGAAAATTTTTTCGCTTTTTTTATTTTTACTTGATTTTCTTCAAAAACAATATTAAACTCTTATCATCACTCAAATAAATGCCACAAAAATAAATTTAAAGATTATTTTGGTGTTTATAAGGAATATTTTAAGTTTACATATATATTCCGCATAATTATAATTTTTGTTAGAAGGTGGAAAATGAAAACCTATTTAAAGCATCGCAGTCTAAACGTTATTGACGTAAAAGATATCGTAGCGCTCGAATATATCGATTTCGAGGGCAAATACGCAGACTACGTAGAAGAACACAACTTTTGGGAATTGTGTTTTGTAGAAGAGGGAGAAAGTCTTTTACTCATAGACGGAAAAGAACTACACCTAAATAAAGGCGACGTCGCTTTTATCGAACCTAATACCCCTCATTTATACTCTACTCAAAACAAAGAGGATACTCGCCTATTCGTTATATGTTTCGAGTGCACTTCTTACTCTATACATTTACTATCGGGGATTAAGTTTTCCCTTGATGAAAATGAACTCAACTGTCAAAAACTAATTATAGAAGAAGGCTCAAAAACATACCTAACCGACGAAAACGACCAACTCGTACTTATTGACTCTCCCAGTTTCGGCGGACAACAAGCAATCAAAATACAACTTGAATATTTGCTCATTAGCATATTGAGAAAATATTCTTCCAAAAAAAGTTCTGGAATAGTATTTTTGAACGGAGAAAGTTTTTACTCGGACTTAGTGAAAATAATCAAGGAATACTTGCACAGTAACGTATACAATAAACTTTCCTTAAAAGACGTATACTCTAACTTTAATTACTCTCGCTCGTTTATTTGTAGAATATTCAAAGAGCAAACGGGCGAATCTATAATTACGTACTTTAATAAACTCAAAATCGAAGAAAGCAAAAAAATGCTCGCAGGCACTCAAACTTCGGTAACCGATATATCCGAATCACTAGGCTACACGGAGTCAAAGTATTTTAGCGCCTCTTTCAAAAGCCAAGTGGGTATGACTCCGCTAGAATACAGAGCAAAAAATTCAAAAGGTGAAAATACCGTCGTTTCTAAAATGACGAAATAAAAAAAGGAGAAACTATTATGGTACAAACCGTACTTGGAAAAATCAAAAAAGAAGAAGTTGGCGTAACCCTTCCTCACGAACACATTTTTTGGGATTTAAGACCCGTAATGGAAGAACCTAAAACGGGACTTGACGTTTATTACGATAAAGTTCGCGCTGATAACCGTTATCTTTGCTACCGCGACCCTTACACTATTCAAGACAACGCTTTTTTAGATGATGAAAAGGTTGCAATCCGCGAAGTTGAACTTTTCAAAAAAGCAGGCGGTAATACCATAGTAGAGGTTACTCTCGACGATATAAAAAGAGACCCTCTTGCGCTTCGCAAAGTATCCGAGGCAACTGGCGTTAATATCGTAATGGGCTCTGGTCACTATATCGGCTCGTCTCACTCGAAAGACGTCGAAACCAAAACGGAAAAAGAACTTGCCGACGAAATTATTCGCGATATCACTGTCGGCGCTTGCGGAACGGACGTTAAAGCAGGCATAATCGGTGAAATCGGAACGAGCGCAGTAGTTGCTCCTAACGAGTGGAAATGTTTGCGCGCGGCTGGTATTGCCTCTCTTGAAACTGGCAAAAAAATTCAAGTTCATACCGCCTTATACCAAAGAAACGGTCTTGCAGTTCTTGACGAACTCAAAAAACTCGGCGTTTCTTCAGATAAAGTAGTTATCGACCATATCGACGTACTCCTCAGAGAAGATTACCTTCTCGAACTTTTAGATAGAGGCGCTTACGTTGAATTTGATAACTTCGGCAAAGAGTTTTATATCTCCCCTCGCGCGGGCGGACTTTTGACGGATAGATTTGCATACGACCTCGAGCGCGCTCAAATGATTGCTAAACTCGTTAATAAAGGTTATTTAAAACAAATTCTTATCACTAACGATATTTGTCTCAAAACTATGTTCACCACTTGGGGTGGAAACGGTTACGCTCATATTTTGCACACAGCAAAGGATATGCTTTTAGACCAAGGACTTACCGAAGAGCAATTTAACACAATCACAGTATCTAACTGCGCAGATTTATTAGATTAAAAGGAGAATATTATGAAATTTATCGATTGTAGCGCAAGCATAGGATACGCAACGGTCAATAAAAAAATTATTAACCACGAAAATTATCCTATCGTCGAAAAAGTAGACCAAGCAAAAGACGCAGAAGAACTACTTTCCTTTATGGATAAATGCGGAATAGACGAGGCTATTATTTATCACCAACAAATGGTAGACTCCTCTGTTGCATTTGGAAATAACTTACTTCTTGCAGACCCCAAAAACTACACGGGTAGACTCAAAGGCGTAATTACAGTTGCGCCCTCTATCACGGACGAGGAATTTGAGGTAGACAAACTCTTCGATACCCTCAAAAAGTACGATATATTCGGAGTTCGCGTTAATCCCGTTCATAACAGATTTATGCTTGACCGCATAACTATGGGTGACATTTTCGACGCGTTAAGCGAGGCTAAAATTCCTCTTTATCTTTCACCCGAGGACGGTTGGGATATAGTATTTAACGCTATGAAGGAATTTCCTAATCTTACGGCAATCGTTACTAACTACGGACTTTGGGGAAGTGATAGATTTATATTCCCCCTCGTAAACGCCTACAAGAATTTATACGTAGATTCCAGTGATTTCCAAGAAATTAAAGGAATTGAAACTTTCGTAAATAAATTCGGTAGCGAGCGTATGCTATTTGGCACGAATTTCCCCTCCGACGCTATGGGCGGACCGAGAGCAACCCTTCTTGGCGCGGACGTTTCAATCGGAGACAAAGAAAATATCGCGCACAAAAATATCGAAAGATTGATTAAAGAAAGAAAACTCGGAGGTGCAAAATGAGACCGACGATAAAATCAAAATACGTAGAAGAATTTGAATCCACAGGCAGACTCAAAAGCATAAAAATCATAGACACTCATACCCATATGGGCGCAATTGCGGGAGTTTCCTCCCCTATTTGCGATATGCAAAGTTGTTTGGATTATATAGGCGAACGCGGAGTAACTCAAATTTGGTGTACGCCGGACGCGGATTACCACTGTCCTATGAATTTTAACTGCGAGGGATTAGAGTATATCAAAAAGTATCCGGGTAAAGTACTTGCCTACTACGCTTTTAACCCCAACTACGAACAAGACTATTACGATAGACTTGGTATGATTCTCGAGCACGACGAGTATATCGGAATCAAAGTTCTTCCGGAGTATCACGGAAATAAACTCGAGTGCAAAAATTACGAAAGAGCGCTTGAATTTGCTAACGAACACAAACTTATATTTTTGTCTCACACTTGGGGAAAAAGTCCTTGCAACTCCCCCGACAACGTAGCAAAAGTGTTACCTAAATACAGAAATTTGCAGTTTATTATGGGTCACTCCGCACCGGGTGAACTTGATAAAGCAATAGAACTTGTAAAAACTTACGACAACGTATACCTTGATATTTGCGATATTCATAGAAATAGCGGAATTATCGAGAAGATGTGCAGAGAGGTCGGTAGTGAAAAGGTTATATTCGGTACGGATATGCCTTGGTACGACCCTTCGTACGCAATCGGTAGCGTTCTTTACGCAGATATAACGGATACTGATAGAGAAAATATTTTCTACAAAAACGCAGAGCGTATGCTTGGCTCAATAAATAAAAAGAGAGGATAAAAAAATGGCAGAAATGATTAAATCTTTTGAAGAAGGCGCAGGAGTATCAGGCGATATTTTAACTGGTGGCAAAGTTAAATCCCCTATCAAAATCGGCGTACTCACTTGCGGATATTTTGAATACTGGAGAATGTACCCCACCCTTAAAGAAAAGGTAGAAGGTGACCTCAAAGTTATAACCGATAGAATCAAAGCAACCTACCCCGGCGCAATATTTACGGGTATGGTAGACACTTTGGACACCGCCTCCGAGGCAGGTAAACTCCTCAAAAAAGAGGACGTAGACGTAGTTCTTCTCGTATACGGAACGTACACTGCGGACTTTATTTCACTTACCGCGCTTGACTACGTATCCGAAAAACCCCTCATCATTTTCTCCGAGCAACCCCACGCAAACGTGGATAAAAACGGTGACTACGAAGGTAGTTTGAGAAATAGCGCAGTTATCGGCGTTGCGCAAATTACTGGTACTCTCCGCAAAATGAAGAGAGATTACAAGATTGTAGTCGGTCATATTCACGACGAAAGAGCGTACAAACAAATCGACGATTATATGTCTGGCGTACAAGCAGTAAAAGATATCAGAGAATCTAATATCGGTATTATCGGACACGTTTTCCGTGGTATGTACGATATCGAACTTTCCAAAACTTTCTTCAAGAGCACTTTTGGAGCAAACATTATTCAAATTCAAAGTTCACACCTTCTCGACGTATGGGCGGAAGTTACAGACGAAGAGGCGCAAAAAGAAACGGATGCAATCCTTAATAGATTCAAAACCAAAAACGTTACCAAAACGGACGTTTTCCGCGCTATGAAACTTGCAATTGCTATGGAAAGACTCGCTAAAAAGTTTTCACTTGACGCAATGTGCTTTTTGGACCAACACTTCGTTCAAAGACAGGTACTCACCTCTGCTCGTATGGGAGCGTCACTCCTTATGGAAAGAACTGGTATGAGCGTAAACTGTGAAGGTGACCTCGGCGGACTTATAACCATGATGCTTATGCGTTCCACGGGTGGCAGACCTGCGCTTATGGGCGAGTGGGGCGAATACGACAGCGAAAGCAACAGTATCTTCGTAATCGGTCACGGTATCGGTACTCCCGATATGGCAAAATCCGAGGATGAAATTTATCTTACCCGCACCCCAGAAGAGTGGGGATTTGAAGGGGCTGGCTGTAACTACGAACTTATATTAAAGCCGGGCGTTGCAACTATTGCTCATATTATGGAAGGACCTGAAGGATACAGACTTTTGGTATCAAAAGGCGAAAGCATAGATTTTCCTCGTCTTGCTTTTGACGAATTGCACGCAGTTATTAAAGTTGATAAACCCGTTAATGAATATCTCGAAGAAGTATTCGATTTCGGCGTATCACACCACTGTATCGTTACTCTTGGCGACGTAGTTGAACCACTCAAGAGAGTTGCAAAAATCCTTGGTATGAAAATTTTTGAGGTTTAATTATGGATATCAACGAAATGAATCTTCAACAGTACACCGAGTGGCTCGACAAAAACCTATCAAGTCAAGCAGAAATTGACCGTGACTGTGTTTTCCACGATTGTAGAGAAAAGCCTTTCGATTTATACGGACTGTACGAGCCCAAAACGTATTCAAGTTTTGCAAGAGTCCCAGACCATATAACGGAAAAACTTCCCATAGGTATGCAATTCTTTGCAAAAGACACGGCGGGTGGAAGAGTAAGATTCACAACTAACTCCAAATACGTTGCAATATCCGTTACTCAACCAGTTAGATACTTGCGTAATATGTGTTACTGCGGAAGTAGCGGATTCGATATTTATATCGACGGCGAAAAAACGAGCAAATTTTATAAATCCTTTATTCCCCCGTTCAATCACGACGGTACGTGGCAAGGAATTATTTATTTTCCTAATAGGAAAATGCGTAGTCTAACTATCAATTTCCCCCTATACAATCACGTGGAAGGACTTAAAATAGGAGTTCAAAAGAACGCAACCTTAGAGCACGGCAAAGAGTATTCGATAAAAGCGCCTATAGTTCATTACGGTGGTTCACACGTACAAGGGGCTAGCGCAAATAAACCGGGTAACGCTATATCGGGATTTTTGTCAAGATATTATGACGCGGATATCGTAAACCTCGGCTTTTCTGGAAACGCTCTAGGCGAAATTGAAATGGCGGAATATATCGCATCTCTCAATCCTTCGCTCTTTATAATGGAATACGACCACAACGCGCCAAACGCGGACTGGCTACGTAAAACCCACTACCCTTTCTACCAAAAGATAAGAAGTATTCATCCCGAACTTCCTATAATTATGGTATCTAAACAAGATTACTATAATTGCAGTTATTACGTAAAGAAACAATCTGAAAACGTAGAAAGAAGAAAGGTTATCATTGAAAACTATCAAAGAGCAGTTGATAGCGGAGATAAAAACGTATATTTTATTGACGGCAAGACCTTGCTAGACGGTGATTTTAGAGAGGATTGCACTCTTGACGGTTGCCATCCCACCGATTTAGGTTTTTATAGAATCGCCAAAAAAATGATAAATTTAATTAATAAAAACAAATTATTGAATAGATAGGAGGCAAAATTATGAATTATTGTACGATTAGCAAAAACGAACACGCGCAAAGAGTTCAATCTTTGAGAGCGCAAATGGCAAAAGACGGCGTTGACCTCGTTATCGGTTTTTCTAACTTACTTGAAATCGGTATCGTAAGATACTACTGCGGATTCGCGCCCGTTAACGAAAGTTCTGCAATCATTATCCCCTTAAACGGTCAAGTTACCGTTTGTAGCGGACAAGCAAGTTTCGACTACTGCGAAATTCAAAACAAACTCGAGGGTAGCGTTATCAAAATCTTCCCCGAAATTGGTGAAGTTAGCGGATTCGAATACGACACCGAAGGTCAACTTGACTTTGCAGAGTACTTTGCAACTCTCAAAGCGCAATACAAAGTTAAGAAAATCGGTCTTATCGGCAAACTTATTTTCCCTGCCGTTATTTATAACAAACTCGTATCCGTATTCGACGGCGCGGAAATTATCGATTACGATTCAGTTCACTACGAACAACGTATTATGAAAAGCGCAGAGGAAATTGAAGTACTCAAAACTAACTGGGAAATGGTTTCCAAAACCTTTGAAAACGTAGTTCCCAAAATCAAAGTTGGTATGACCGAAAGACAAGTACAAGCGCTTTTTGAATACGAAATGCATAACCTCGGCGCAGAAAGTTACGTTCAAGCGTTTGCGCCTATGGTAGCAACGGGAGTTAAAAACAGTTATATTTCTATGTGCAGAAATACTCTTCGCAAAATTGAAGAGAGCGAAATTATAAACCTCGCTGCCGGCGTATGTTACGAAGGATATAACGGAATTATTTGTTCTCCCCTCGTGCTTGGCAAAATTCCTCAAAAAATCAAAGACGCAGTTATGTGCGCGTACGACGCTTTGAACTTTGCCTCGGCAAAAATGAAAGCAGGTACTCCTTGCGACGTAGTACTTAACGCATACACTGAATATCTAACCAAATACGGATATATCGACTACTGCCCTTACGGTTCGTTACACTCAACCGGTATGCTCGAGTGCGAAGCGCCCGTATTCTCGGTAGAAAACAAGAGAGAAATCAAAGAAAATATGGCAATCTGTATCGACGCATATTTCAAAGGTATGGAGTGGGGAAGTTTCAGAATTGAGGACTGTTACCTCATTACCAAAGACGGCGCAAAACGTATGACCACCTACAACGACAAAGCCGTACCCGAAATCTTCAAATAAAACTTAAAGGAGAAAAACAATGGCAAAAGGCAAGAAAAACTGGATATTCTGCGACGGATACCTTCCTCCCAAAGGAGATAATCCCGAATTTGAAGGACACGAAGCGCTTATGCTCACCAACATAGGCAACAAAAAAGCAACTATCAATCTTACTTTTATCTTTGAAGACAAAGACCCTATAAGTGGAGTTACGGTAGAACTCGAACCTATGAGAACTACTTGCGTTAGATTAGATAAGCCTATGGGCGAAAATAAAATCACCCTCGGCGAATCCGTTCAATATACCCTCTGGGTAAAGAGTGACCGCAAAATTTGCGCTTGCTTTGGTAGACTCGACGTTCGTCAAAGCAATATGAGTTACTACAGCGTAGAAGGTTATGCTTTCTAATTAACAACGCATTAAAAAACCGCCTAATGGATTCCTATTAGGGAGTTGTTGCCCATAATAAAAGTATAGCGCACTATACCCACTAAAAGTGAAAGGTAGTGCGCTTTTTTATCCACAAAACAGTTTGATACTTAATGAAATTTTTAGCAATACGCTAAAAGTGAAATACCTTTGGTATGAAATTTTTGCTATGCAAAAATGAAATAAAATAAATCCTTAACTTTGCGTAAGCAAAATTTCATTGCGTAAGCAATTTCACTCGCTTCAAGCGAATTTCACAAATCCTTGCACGGATTTATTTCATTGTCGCTACTACCTACGGGAAGAGCGACTAAAGTGCCTTTTTTTATTAATGAACTTCACCACAATGAGGACAAATTGCTTTGCCTGCGGGAGTGAGTTTGGTTACGTTACGATAGAACATTTGTCCTTCTTGGAATTTATCGAACAAGAATTTCTCTTGGGCGTTATATTCATCGTAACGTAGTTTTATTTTATCAAAGTTATCTATACCCGTCACCACGTAATCTTCTCCAGTTATCGGACAACGGGCGTCTTGTATCGTCATTTTGCACGAAGGACAAATATGCATTGACTCTCGTTTTTCCAAAGAGCCCCCACAAAACGGACATACGTCCCTTATGTAATCGACTTCTACCATTTGTTTAAGTAAAATTTGTTGTATTCGTCTAAAGGAGTCTATATCGTATATATTTAAATATACTACCCCTTCAGCGTCGTAGTCAATCGGCGAACAAACGAGGTATTCGTCGGCGCGAAATCTACCTTTGAGTTCTTCAATTTCTTGTTTGTTTATTCCTTTTGCGCAGTGCAACAAACAAACGCTTCGAGATTCTTCTTTTTTTATCGTTATTCGTATTCCACGAATAGATTTGTGCTCTACGCTCTTTAATTCCCCTTTCCAACCGCCTTGCTCAAAGGTCGCGCCTATTTTATCGAAATTGAGTAGTTTTTTCTTGTCGAACTCAAAATTAAAGTGTGACATAGCAAACACCGTAATCATATTGCAGTACGTAGAATACCCGTCGTTAGTGATATCTGAAAGAAAGAAATTCTCGTTAATTTCGTCTTTGCCTTGATTAAACCATTTCATAAGATTATAAACGGTTTTGTAATCTTTTTGGTTGCGGAATATATTGCTCTTTTTAAGAGTGAGTTTGGCCGTATTTTTTTTGCAAATTCTATAAACGGGAGAATTAAGTTTGGAGTGAATAACGTTATCTATAAACATAAGTTTATTCAAACACCCCTCGTACGAGTGCGTGTTGTTATCTTGCGCGCGCACGTAACCCATATGTAATTTGCCGATTGCAAGAAAATAATTTTTGTGGTTCGTTCTCTCCAAAAGATTTATTCTCAAATCCTTATGCTCAAAAATTATATCTTTCAAAAGCCCTACGCTACGCTTTACGAAAGACAAAATGGTCTTTATAAGCCTTGAAAAAACGACGTTTTCATAAATAGCGTAGTTTTCTTCTTTGTCGAGAGTCATAAGTTTTTTAGGTTTGAGTTCGTCTTCCGATATATCTCCCCAAAGTTCGCTATGACGAGAAACGTGAGACATAGATTGATTATTGATAACTCTAACCGACTCAACAGGCAAAATATTAAGTACGTCTTTGAGTCTCGTTATGGGCTTAGAGAATATTCTCTTTAAGGCGGGAAGAGCGCGAATAATTTTGTCAAGCGAACTCTCCAAAGCGCGAAAATGCTCGTCTTTAGGAATAACGAAAAGGTTTAAACTGGTTAAAACGTCCTCTTCAAACTGTTTATGAGTCAAACGCTTATTAGCGCCGGCAAATTCTGCCAGCGCTAAATACTCGTCTTTTAAATCAAGATTGAAAAGGTTTGTGTTTTCCACGATTAATCCTCGTTAAGTTTTAAGATAAACTCGCTACATTTTTCAAAACCGAGTTTTGCAAATTCACCTGCAAGAGCGCGTTTGTTTTCCACGCTTTTTAGTTCGAGTTTTGCAACTACTTTGCTCAAAAGAATAGTTTCAACGGCGTCGTGAATTATATCCTCGTTTGCAGAGAAACAAGCGCAATATACGCTAACGAAATTCTCTATTTGCATAGCGATACGGTTACCAAAAGAAATGTTGTAAGGCTCGAGAAGTTTTTCAACGGCGCTAATTTCTTTATACGAATCTATATCAAACTTAAATTCCTCTTTCGCTTTTGCAAAAAGTTCTTCAAGCATAGACGAGGGCAAATATCTTTGAGGTATAGGCTCGTGGAAAAAGTTCACCTTAGGCGCACGTTTATTAAGGTTCATAGTGTTTGCACGGTCGTAAACCTTGTCGCTTATTTCAAAGGTGGATTCGTCTCTATTTGCAGTTCCTATAAACCAAACGTTAGTAGGAATTTTGAGCGTATGACCTTCGTGAAGTCCGCTGTATGCGACCTTTTCGCCTTCTTCCGTGCGGAATAAACCTACGTTCAAAAGTTTGAGTTCACGCTTATCGGGCTCGTTTTCCATAAGTGACAAAAAGTCCGAGAAATAATACTCGATACGAGAGAGGTTCATTTCGTCAAGCACGATAAAAGTGATAGTTTCGGGATTGAGTTTTGCGCGGTATAACGCTTGGGTGAACTTTTTGGGAGTAAACATTTTGCTGAACTCGTTGTAGTAACCCAAAAGTTCGTTTTTGTCACGCCAAGAGGACTCAACCTCAACTATTTCACATCTACTCATCAACGCTTCTGTAAATATCTTAGGTAAACTCGTTTTACCAGTACCGGACATACCTTGGAGTATGGTGAGTTTAGTCGTGCCAAGACCAGCAATAAAGGTTGCTATCGTCTCGGGAGTGTATGAAAGATGGAGTCTACTATCTCTTGCATAGTCTACGATAAATTGAACGAGTTTGGGAAGGGTGGGCTCGTTGAATAAAGCCTCTTTTTGCTTAGCAAGATTTTGCTCGAATTCCTCCTTCTTCTCGTCAAGTTCGGTAAATGCAGGACAAGGGTCTTGGAACATAATTTTGGGAGGAAGAATCTCTTCAGGCTCTTTCTCTTCTTCACTAGAGGCAACTCCCCCAGCCAAAAGACCTTCTTCGGGAAGATTAGTAATTGCAACTTCTCCTTCTATCGTCTGTGAGCCGGAATTGTCCACTATCGCCGTTTCAGACTCAATAACTGCAATTCTAGAATAAACTCTCCTTACAATCATATAACCTATCACTAAAACGGAAACTAGGAAAAGCAAGAACGAATCACTAGTAATCGTATACGAATAACCAAGGGAGTCAACGCCAAAAATTCCACCTATAAGTGAGATTATCAAAGAGTCGTTCATTTTTTGTATAATTTCGTAATATTTTCCGAACATACCTACGAGCAAGGTAAAAAATAGGAAAACGACGACGGAGCAAAGGCTAAATTTTGCAAAAAGTTTAGAGCGACTCAAATAAGAAGTGATACACAAGAAATACAAAGTCGACGAGAGTAAAAGCATACAGAAAAGCACGTATGCAACGAGTTGACCTTCAGCGTTTAGAAGTTTGAACTTATTCAAAAAGTCTAATCCGACTATATTATAAGGAGTGGTAGTTTGGTCTGCAATATAAAAATTAACGGTCAATATTCGAGAAAGAATAGTGAACACGGTCAATCCAAAAAGAACGCTCGTACAAATAAAAAATTCAAGTTTTGCGCGAGAAAGTCTACGTTTGTCGTCGTCACGCTTGCTCTTTTTCTCGGATTTTTCTTTTTCGGATTTATATTTAATCTTTTCCTCAAAAATTTCGTCTTTATGGGTAGCAAATACGAAACCTCTAAAAATAGCGTAGATAACGTCAACTATAATTGCAATTATAAAAGGAATCGACGCCCCTCCAGCAGATTTCAAAACACCGCCGAATCCTTCGCTAACCATGGGTACGACCAAACTTGCTATCATATAAATT
>JAZQYG010000061.1:0-27700 GCA_045633305.1 Clostridia bacterium
TACGCTCTTTACGTAAATTTTGGTCGGAGTCAACAAAGTCTCTGCAACTGATTTTCCACCGAGTTCGTCAAGAGGAGTTTTGATATCGCTGTTTTCAACGTCGAACACCTTACGAACGAGAGAAAAACCGTTTGAGTGTACGCCTGATGAAGGAAGAGCAATAATAACGTCACCCTCTTTCATCGTTTTGTTGTTGATAATTTTATCTTTGTCTACTACGCCTACTGCAAATCCTGCAAGGTCGTACTCGTCGATAGGATAAAAACCGGGCATTTCGGCAGTTTCACCACCGATAAGAGCGGCGCCCGACTGAACGCAACCTTCGCTTACGCCTTTTACGATATCAGCAATACGTTCGGGGAAGTTTTTACCACAAGCAATATAGTCAAGGAAGAAAAGAGGTTTTGCTCCGCAACATATTACGTCGTTTACACACATTGCTACACAGTCGATACCAACGGTGTCGTGCTTGTCAGTGAGAAAAGCCATTTTGAGTTTAGTTCCAACTCCGTCCGTACCCGAAACGAGAACGGGTTTATTAATTCCGGTAAGGTCTAGTTCAAAAAGACCACCGAAACCACCTACGTCCGAACAAACGCCCGAAGTGATAGTTCTTGCTATGTGCTTTTTCATTAGTTCTACCGCTTTGTAACCCGCGGTAATATCAACGCCTGCTTCTTTGTAACTTTCAGAAAAACTTTTTTCCATATCTTTTCTCCTTTTTATTCTTTGCCGTTCCAGCAATAAGTGCATAGTTTGCACGGTTCTAATCCGATTGCCTCGATAATTCCATCTAACGATTGAAATTCAAGTGAGGCAAGATGTAATTCTTTGCATATACTGTCGCGAAGTTTTTTGCCACGCTCAGTTGAAAAATCACTGTACTCTTCTATGTGGTTAAATCCTTCTTCACCCTCAAGTTCCATTATTACGCGTCTTGTAATGAGTTCCATATCGCTTGTAGAACGAGTAAAGTTAAGATATTTGCAACCGTACATAATCGGAGGACACGCCGAACGCATATGAACTGCTTTTGCTCCGTTATCGTAAAGAAAATCAACAGTCTCTTTTAGTTGAGTTCCGCGAACGATTGAGTCGTCTACAAAAAGCAAGCTCTTGCCGTCAATGAGTTCGTCAACGGGGATTTGTTTCATTTTGGCAACTTTCTTTCTCTCCGCTTGTTTTGCAGGAGTAAAACTACGCGCCCAAGTCGGAGTGTATTTGATAAAAGCTCTTGCAAAAGGTAAATTGCTTTCGTTTGAATAACCTATCGCGTGAGGAGTACCCGAGTCAGGCACGCCACCTACGTAATCCACGCCGAGATTGCTTTGCGTTTCCTTATCGTGTTTTGCCATTATTCTGCCGTTTTTGTATCTCATCATTTCTACGTTCACGCCTTCGTAAGTCGAAGTAGGATAACCGTAGTAACTCCACAAAAAGGCGCACATTTTCATTTCTTTGCCGGGAGGAACGAGTTCGACTATTCCGTCGGGAGTAATTTCAACAACCTCTCCGGGGCCTAATTCTTTTACGGACTTATATCCAAGTTTTTTGTACGCAAACGCTTCGAAAGAAACGCTATAACCGTCTTTATTTTTTCCTATCTCAACGGGGATTCTGCCAAGCCTGTCTCTTGCCGCAATAAGCGAGCCGTCCGACTTTAATATCAACACCGAAGCAGTCCCTTCGATTTTGCTTTGAGCGAACTTGATGCCCTCTGCAAAACTTTCTTTGCTATTTATCAAAGAAGCAAATAATTCCGTTTCGTTAATTCTTCCACCAGTCCTAGTGCAAAAATGTCCACCCGTTATGTTTACGAAATCTTCAATAAGCGCCTCCGCGTTATTGATAACGCCTATCGTACAAATTGCATACGTTCCAAGGCGAGAACGAATCAAAAGAGGTTGAGGGTCGTAATCGCTTATACAACCTATCGCCGACGTTCCTTTCATTTCGTCGAATACGTGCTCGAATTTCGTTCTAAAAGGTGAGTTTTGTATGTTGTGAATTTTTCTCTGTATACCATCTTCTTTGTCGTACGCGGCAAGTCCACCTCTGCACGTTCCAAGGTGAGAGTGATAATCTACGCCGAAAAATACGTCAAGCATACAATCTTTTTTTGAGGTAATTCCAAAAAAACCGCCCATATTCTCTCCTCGTATTAACTTCTTAATTTCTCTTCTATGGTTTTGTCTTTTTCAAGAACTTTTTGCTTATCTTTTTCTCTCTTTGCTTGAAGTTTATTAGATAACTCCTCGTCGGACAAGGCAAGAATCTCCGCAGCAAGCAATCCTGCGTTTGCTCCACCACCTATTGCAACGGTAGCAACGGGAATACCCGAGGGCATCATTACGGTAGAGAGAAGTGCATCCATACCTTCAAGATTAGTCGACGCGCAAGGAATTCCTATAACGGGAAGAGTTGTATTTGCAGCAACTACGCCCGCAAGATGCGCAGCCATACCGGCAGCGCATATAATTACGCCGAATCCGTTTGCTTTTGCATTTTGAGAAAAAGCGTGCGCTTCTTCGGGGGTTCTATGCGCGGAATATACGTGCGCTTCCCACTCAATACCGAGTTCAGTTAGTACGTCCGTAGCCTTTTTAACTATAGGCAAATCACTGTCACTACCCATTACAATTCCAACTTTTTTCATAAATACCTCCTAAAAAATACAAAAGGACACACTGCAACAAGCAAAGTGTGCCCAGACGGTCGGCTGAAACATAAGTTTCTTTCACGTTGCCTTTGTTCCTCCGTGGTGCTCCACGTTTTCCGTCAGTCGCAAAGACCGTTTTTATACTTTTTTATAACTATACATATTATATCATTAAGTATATAATATGTCAATCAAACTTTCCTCGATAAAGTAATGCTTTTTGGTTATTTTTTATCCTAAAAAAAATTAAAGCGCACTAACCGCGCGCTCTAATTTTTGCTAGTTTATTAAGTTTTCGAGCATGAATTTTGGATACTATTACGTATTGACTACCGGCGTTTTATTTAAGTTAATCTAAAACTCCTAGGTCTTTCTTACTATCAAACAAACTTATTTCAATTCGCCAAGCATTTCTTTGCCTATTTCAATCATGCGCTCTGCAACACCTGCTTTGAACTTAGAACTTCTCGCCTCGTATCCACCTTCAACGTAAGCGTCCATAGACGGATAATATCCTTCACTTCCGTTAGTTAAGCAAGTAGGTATAATCATCTTATATCCTTGAGCCTTTTTGATTTCTCTACCAACCACGTTAAAAGGCTCACCGGGAATACCAAATAGTGCAACGTCACCTATTCTAATAGCCGAAAAGAGCAACTGGCAATAGTCAGGCGCGTTCTCTAATTTTACCATCCTTCCCGCTTCTGCAACCACAGTGGTTAACATCATTTCAGTAAAGGGTATCTCATCGTCACGTCCAGCCAAATGCAAATCGTTATATTTATGAGCAAGTACGAGCTCTTCGGGCGTTGCTTTATTATACGCGATTTCATATTCTTTTTGAAGATAATCTATCTCTTCTACGTCAACGTATTCCACCTTATCGTAAATTTGAAGAACTGCGCCAGCCACTACTCTACCCACGTGACGAGCATGACCGTACCCACGAGAACAACCGTCAAAGTCGTGGAACATATCGTTAAAGTCACCGCCTTTCGGGTGAACGTTAACGTGATTTACGTCACCTTGCGCGCCGTTAAAAAATATTGCTTTTACGTTATCAATCGCCTTTTCTATCGTGTGGCGGAATAGCGTAGGCCAGTCACCCGATATTTTGTTGCCACCAACGGTATCAGGATGATTTGCAAAGTTTGCAAGAACTATATCGTCTGCGCCTTCTCTTGCAAAACGAAGAACACAAACCCTATCGTCAATCTCTCCGATAGGCTCTACGATATCTGGGTTATTTACACCAGGATTAGTCTTAACTGAGCCATCTTTCATACGATATCTACGAATAAAAGCAACGTTTTCCGCTTTTGCCATACCAAAGCCCATTTTTGCAGGCTTTAAATCCTCTATAGCAAACACGCAAGCATCAACTGCTTTGCTTTTTACGTATTCACGATAATTTATAATTAATGGGTCTGAAGTTATGCTATCCGGTTGAATTCTAGGCGCGGTATGAGTGTGAGTTGCATGAATATATATAGCGTCTATCGGAACCCCCGTCTTTTCGCTAATCGCTCCTTTGTACGAATCCATAACCTCGCGAAAAATACCACAATGGTCTATAGTTACCATAAGTACTATACGTCTTTTGTCAGAAAGAGCAATAACGTTTACTTCTATATCGTCAAGTACGCCGTCTGCCAAACGAAGTTTATAATATCCGCCTAATTCAATCCCCATCGAGGGAGTAATATTAACTCTACTAAATCCAACTTTTAAATTATTGCTCATTTTTACACCTCAATTAAAAGCCCTAAGCGCAAGCAAAGGGCTCTTTTATTATTTTATCATTGAAAGTAATTCTTTTCCCGCGTCGATTATACGCTCCGCTACACCTACTTTGTAGTTTGAAGTTGCAGCCTCGTAACCGCCTTCGTCGTAAGCGTTTTTCATGGGGAAATATCCCTCTCTACCGTTAACGATACAGCAAGGAATTACCATATCCCAGCCTTCTGCCTCTTTTATTCCTACGCCTACCCCGTTAAACGGTTCTCCGGGGATACCAACCATACCAACGCCACCTATAGCAACGGCGCTAATTTTCATAGAGAAAGAATCAGGTCCGTTTTCTAGGCGGATTTTTCTTCTCGCATCTGCAAGCATAGTGGTAAGCATCATACCTTTGTATGGAAGTTCTGCTTCACGTCCCGCTTCATAATATTCGACTATTTTACGTGCTTCGGGTATTTCTTCTTGAGCAGGTTTGTTAGAGGGAATCTCATAATTCTTTTGAATATATGAAATTTTTTCTACGTCTTTGTACTCAACTTTATCAAAAACTTTGAGTACTGCGCCCGCAATAACTCTTGCGATATGTCTAGTGTGACCGTATCCACGCGAACAACCGTCGAAATCGTTGAACATATCGTTAAAGTCTCCACCGCGAGGCGCTACGTTAACGTGGTTAACGTCACCTTCTGCGCCGTTGAAGAATATCGACTTGGTGTTATCAAGTACTTTTTCTATAGTGTGACGGAAAAGCGTAGGCCAGTCACCTGAAATTTTAGTTCCACCAACGGTGTCGGGGTGATTTGCAAAGTTTGCAAGCACTATATCGTCCGCGCCTTCTCTTGTGAAACGAAGAACGCTAACGGTATCGTCCAAAATTCCGATAGGCTCTAAAATATCGGGGTTATTTACACCGGGGTTAGTTTTTACAGAGCCGTCTTTCATACGATATCTACGAATAAAAGCAACTCTTTCTGCTCTGCTTGCGCCAAATCCCATTTTCGCAGGTTTCAAATCGCCGTGAGCAAGAACTGCGCTATCAACGACTTTGCGAATAAAGATTGTGGTGTACTCTTTAAGAATATCCGCATTTCCGTCACTATCGTTAAAATTTACCATAGCAGGTCTAGGACCGGTATGCGTATGCGTACAATGAACAAAAACTGCCTCACTTGGTATACCCGTACGCTCGGAAACGGATTCTCTTATCTTGTTCATAACGGCATTTTCAAATCCGATATTATCAATTGAAATAAGTATTATCTCGTCATTTCCCGCCTTCAAAGCAAGAGCGTTAGTTTCAAGTTCGTCCAAAACACCGTCTGCAATACGAGTTTGAAAATATCCCGCAAGCCCTATTCCAAGGGGAGGAGTTATATTTACTCTACCAAAACCGGCTAAAAGTTTGTTTGCCATAATTATCTCCTAATTTACATGCAAAGCGTAATAATTATATTATAATTGCAGTATCTAAAAAAAGCAAGTAAAGGACAAAAATAAAAAACTATTTGTCCTATTTTTTCTAAAAAAAATAATATTCTTTTTTACGTTTTATAAAATAAGCATACCAAGAAAAAGGTATGCTTATTCCTTAACGTATATTAAAATGTCATCGACTTTACAATCAAGCATAACGCATAAATCATTTATCGTTACCGTGCTTATAGGCTTATTATGTTTAAGTCTATCTATCAAACTACGACTCACCCCATAAGTGTTTATGAGTTTATAAGTGGAAATATTTTTTTCTTTAATTGTATTATAAAAAGGTTCGTACGAAATCATTTTTAACTCTCCAACGTCATTATAAAGTATGCTCTTCTTCTTGACAATTGTCGATATATGGAGTATATTTTACATACTCTATATAAAGAGTATATCTATACAGGAGGTTTTTATGAAAAAAACTATTTTACTAATTCTTTTATTTTGTTTGGCTTATTGTTGTGTTGCTTGCGAAAAAACACAGTATCCGTCATCATCTTCAACTACACCAAACACAACTAATTGTTCACACTCTTGGGAAAATGCAACTTGTACATCTCCAAAAACTTGTTCTATGTGCGGAAAAACGTCTGGCTCTGCTTTAGGACACACAACGTCTACTGGAACTTGTAGCCGTTGTGGTATAAATTTTTCCTCGTGGGAACAAGGTGAGTACGTTGACGAGTTCAAACAACCTACTGGAAAAAAATATTTGTTCTGTGATTCTACTGGGACGTTTAGCAACAGCGCAACAACAAATTCAAAACTATCTGTCGCTCTACAAGTTGATTTAGACGACATAGGAATTATGATGTTGGAATACGGAAATATACTTGTAAAAGGAATTTATGACTCAGAAGATTATAGCATCACAATTCTAGACGACGACAACGTAAAATATTATTATACAGGAACAATTTATAAAGGTGGAATTCGAATCTATTTTAAAAATGCAGATGAAGGCTCAGTTTTAAACCTTTTAAAAAATAATTCTCAACTTCAATTTTACATTAAATCCACAAAATACTCGATTTCTACCTATCTATTCAGCATAAACACAGTAGGATTTACTGCAGCATACGAATCTTTATTAGGTTAATTTGTTTACAAAAGCACAAAGAGCCCACAATTTTGTGGGCTCTTTGTATGTACTTGTTATTCAAATAAAAAAACACGCAAACAATCGTTTGCGTGTTAATTTTGTTAGATGAGTTCGAGAATTACCTTCTCTGCAGCGTCACCGCGTCTTGCGCCAAGTTTAAGGATACGAGTATATCCACCGCCTTGACCTACTTCTTTTTCACGAGCAGCATATTTAGGTGCGTATTCGTTGAAAAGTTTTTCGATAAGGGGATGTTTGATATCCTTGGTACGAGCCTTATAGGTCGTTCCTTTTTCTTTGTCGCCTTTGATTTCTTGTAAATCGTACAAACAAGCCATTAAACGACGACGTGCAGCAAGTTTCTTAACTCCGTCGTTAGTAAACTCGACTTCTACTTTTTCGTCTTTGAGGTTGGTCTTTTGTTTGGTTACGGTTACAGTGTCTTCGTAAGTTCTCATTGCGAGAGTGATATATTTTTCAGCGAGACGACGAACTTCCTTTGCTCTATCGAGAGTGGTTTCGAGTTTGCCGTTCCACAAAAACATACTTACTTGATTTTTAAGAACTGCCATTCTTTGGTCAGTTGCTCTTCCTAATTTTCTTGCCATCGTTTTGCCTCCTTACTCGTCCCTGTTCCTGAGCGACAGACCCAAGTCTTCGAGCTTTTTCTTAATTTCATCCAAAGACTTTTGTCCAAGGTTGCGGACTTTGAGCATATCGTCTTCGGTCTTTGCGATAAGGTCCTGTACGGTATGAATACCTGCGCGTTTCAAGCAGTTGTAACTACGAACGGTAAATTCGAGTTCTTCGATATTCTTCTCAAGAATCTTTCCGCTTCCGTTTCCTTCGGGGGTAACGATAGTCTTCAAGTTGCCGATAGTTGCATCGAGTTCAACGAAGAGTTTCGTGTGGTCCTCAAGGATTTTAGCAGCCAAACTTACTACTTGACGAGCGGTAAACGTTCCGTTGGTAGTAACTTCAAGAGTGAGTTTATCAAAGTCAATGCTCTGCTCTACACGAGTGTTTTCTACGGTGTAGTTAACCTTTGCGACGGGAGCAAAAATCGCGTCGATAGGTATATAACCGATAGGAGCCTTGCTAATTTTGTTGTTATCAGCAGATACGTATCCACGACCTTTGCCGATAGTGATTTCCATATTGAGTTTTGCGCCTGCGCTCAAAGTACAAATGTAGTGGTCGGGGTTTTGAACCTCTACCTCTGCATCGCTTTCAATGTCACCGGCAGTAACTACTCCAGCCTCGTTCTTTGCAAGGGTTAATACGGTACGGAAATCTCTTTCTTGTGAGCTTACCTTAAAATAAACTCCTTTAAGGTTCAAGATGATTTCGGTAACGTCCTCACGAACACCGGGGATAGTAGAAAACTCATGGTCAACTCCGTCAATGCGGATACCGATTGCAGCAGCGCCGGGAAGAGAGGAGAGAAGAAGACGACGAAGTGCGTTACCAAGCGTCTGTCCGTAACCTCTTTCGAGAGGCTCGATAACGAAGGTTGCTTCGCTACCGTTCTCGTTTTCCATTACGCTGATTTTGGGCTTTTTAATTTCTATCATAGAAAATCCTCCTGTTTTTGGGAGCACTATCTAGAATAAAGTTCTACGATAAGATGCTCTGCGATGGTGAGGTCGATATCTTCACGCATCGGCAATGCTAATACTTTGCCCGTAAGAGTTGAGTTGTTGAATTCGAGCCATTTGGGCATAGAATTTTCCTTGCTTGCAGAAAGTGCTGCAAAAGGAACTTTTTCCTTTTTGTTTTCCTTAACTGCGATAACGTCTCCTGCTTTTACGAGATAAGAAGGAATATTAACGGTTTTGCCGTTAACGGTTATCTGAGAGTGGTTAACCATTTGACGAGCTTGTGCTCTGGAAACGCCGATACCCATACGATATACAACGTTATCAAGTCTACGCTCGATAAGAATAAGCATATTCTCACCGGTTACGCCACGCATTTTATCTGCTTTCTCGTAATATTTACGGAATTGTTTTTCAAGTATGCCGTATGCTCTTTTGGTCTTTTGTTTTTCACGGAGTTGAATTCCGTAACCGGATACTTTCTTTCTGGAAAGACCGTGTTGTCCGGGAGGAACGATTCCACCTTTTCTCGAAACGAGAGCACATTTAGCGGAATAACATCTGTCACCCTTCAAAAATAATTTCATGCCTTCTCTTCTGCAAAGACGGCAATCTGAACCTATATATCTTGCCATAATTAACCTCCTGATTACAGTCTTCTGCGCTTAGGCGGACGGCAACCGTTGTGAGGGATGGGAGATACGTCTTGAATAAGGGTAACTTCCAAACCTGCTACCTGCATTGCACGGATTGCAGACTCTCTACCTGCGCCGGGACCTTTAACGTAAACTTCAACCGAACGCATGCCTTGGTCAGCAGCAACCTTAGCCGCATCCTCAGCAGCCATTTGTGCTGCAAAGGGAGTGCTCTTTCTCGAACCTTTTAGTCCGAGTTTTCCGCAACTGGACCAACTTACAACGTTTCCGTCTACGTCGGTAATAGTTACGATAGTGTTGTTAAAAGAGGAGTGAATATGAGCCGCTCCTTTTTCTATTCTTCTCGCGTCTCTACGCTTTCTCGTGGTTTTCTTAACAGCCATAGTGCACCTCCTTAATTACTTCTTGGAGCGACCAACAGTACGCTTCGGACCTTTTCTGGTACGAGCGTTTTGTTTCGTGCTCTGACCTCTGACAGGAAGTCCTTTACGGTGACGAACACCTCTATAACATCCTATCTCGATTAAGTTTTTAATGTTCATTGCCACTTCACGCTTAAGGTCACCCTCAACGTGGAGATTGTGTTCGATGTACTCACGGAGTTTGCTTTGGTCTGCTTCGGTAAGGTCTTTAACTCTTACGTTACCGTCAACTCCGGTGGCCTCGAGAATTTTGTTAGCAGTTGCTTTGCCTATACCGAAAATATAGGTAAGCCCGATTTCAACCCTCTTTTCACGGGGTAAATCTACACCAGCTATACGTGCCATTTGTTACCTCCAAAATAATAAATAAATATATTATTAAACGTCAAGGGACAACGCCCTAAATGTGGAATGTGGGTGTCGTCCAGCCGCCTTGCCGCCAACAATCAAAAAATAATTTAACCGAATAATTATTTTAGCACAATACTCGAAAAATTTCAAGCATTTTAGCCTTGTTTCTGTTTATGTTTCTTATACTTTGAGCAAATTACCATAACGGTGCCGTTTCTTTTGATAATTTTGCACTTGTCGCATATAGGTTTAACAGACGGTCTAACTTTCATTTTGATATCCTCCTAATTTTTGGCTCTCCAAACGATTCTACCTTTGGTCAAATCGTAAGGACTCATTTCTATCTTTACGTGGTCGCCCTCTAATATTCTGATATAGTTCACTCTCAATTTACCCGACAAATACGCGGTGATTACGAACCCATTAGTGAGCTTTACTTTAAAGTTCGCGCCCGGTAATACTTCGATTACCGAACCTTCGGCTTCAATAACGTCGTCTTTTGACACTTTTTACCTCCGATTAATTTGCATTATACGAGCGCAGAGCGCTACGGATTTCTGAATCAAATACCTGCTTGCCTTCGATAAACTTGTTTGCTATTGAATCAAGTCTTTGTCCGTTTGCTTTTAGATGTTTGACCTTTTTGAGTTTGGTTTTACTAAGAAGATGTTTTTCTCCGTCAACTATTTTGACGTACTCTTCCGAAACCTTGCTTGCGACCACATAGAATCTTCCGCTGTCTCTTCCCTTTAAGGAAAGCACCACGTCTCCTATCTGTATCGAACTGTCCATAATTCTCCTTATAACGTTGTATACACAATACCGTCGTCAGTTAAGGCTACGGTATTCTCGTAATGCGCCGAAGGCCTTGCGTCTGCAGTCACAATCGTCCAACCGTTATCTTCTTGGTAGATTCTGTGACTACCCGCGCATATCATAGGCTCTATCGCAAAAACCATTCCGGCTCTGAGTCTTATTCCTCTACCCTCTATTCCATAGTTAGGTACGTTTGGGTCTTCGTGCAAACTGCGTCCTATTCCGTGTCCTACCAGTTCTCTTACTACGGAAAAACCGTTGGACTCGGCGTGAGTTTGAATCGCGGAAGATATATCCCCAAGTCTTGCTCCTTCGGTGAATTTTTCAACACCCTTAAAAAAAGACTCTTTGCACACGCGAATAAGTTTCTCTTTTTCTGCCGACACCTTTCCTATAGGGAAGGTTCTGGCTGCGTCGCCGTGAAATCCATCAAGCAACGCACCGACGTCTACGCTTACTATATCGCCCTCTTTTATAACCCTTTTGCCGGGGATACCGTGAACGACTTCTTCGTTGATTGAAACGCATATCGAACCGGTGAAACCACCGTAACCGAGGAAAGAAGGCTTTGCTCCCGCGCTCGTAATATAATCGTATGCGATTCTATCAAGTTTGGCCGTCGTCATACCCTCTTTTATCTTCTCTTCTAAAAGAGCAAGAGTGTCTCTAACGACTGCGCCCGCTTTTTTCATAAGCGTAATTTCGTCCGAACTTTTCAGAATAATCATTTTGCTTCCAGTTCCTGACAGACTGCTTTAAAAACTTCTTCAACCGATTTGTTGCCGTCTATCGTTACTAATTTTTCGCGTTTAGCGTAGTAATCAATAAGCGGTTCAGTTTGAGTTTTGTAAGCGTTCAATCTGTTCTTAACCGTTTCTTCGTTATCGTCTGCCCTTTGATACAATTTTTGTCCGCATTTTTTGCAAGTAGTCGCGCCGTTTAAGGTGGATACGTGATAACTTTCTCCACAACTACACATACGTCTACCTGAAATTCTGTCGGAAAGAATATCAAAAGGAACGCTGATATCTACCGCGGCGTCGCACTCTGCAAACTCTGATAGTCCGTCAGCCTGCGCAACCGTGCGAGGAAAACCGTCCAAAAGCCAACCTTTTTTGCAGTCGTCTTTTTGAAGACGTTCTTTTACGATTCCGATAACGATTTCATCGGGGACTAGGTTCCCCGCGTCGATTATCGCTTTCGCTTTTAATCCGAGCGGAGTTCCTTCCCTAATATTTGCTCTCAATATATCACCTGTGGATATATGAGGTATTTGATACTTTTCTCTAATCAGCGCTGCTTGCGTGCCTTTTCCTGCTCCGGGTGCGCCGAGTAAAATAAGTTTCATTTTATTTCAAAAAGCCTTTATAATGTCTCATCATAAGTTGAGACTCGAGTTGTTTATCAAATTCAAGCGCAACGCTTACTACGATAAGCATACCCGTAGCGGTGAACGCACCGGTAAGTCCGAGGCCGTCTCCACCTATTGCCGAGAACAAAACGCTAGGCACGAGTGATAAAAGCGCCAAGAATATTGCTCCGAACAAAGTAATACGTTTGTTGATTTTTCCAAGGTACTCAGCAGTAGTTCTACCAGGTCTTACGCCTACGATAGTTCCGCCGTATTGTTGGATGTTTCTTGCGATATCTTCAGGATTGAATTGAATCTGTGCATAGAAGAAAGCAAAGAACACAATTAATAAAGGCATCAATATCGAATAAACGATAGAACCTGCTCCAACGTAGGTTGACCACCACTGATAGAATCCGCTGTTAGGCCAGAAACTTGCTATCATTTGGGGGAACATCATAAGAGCGGATGCAAAAATGATAGGCATAACACCAGAGGAATTAACCTTAATGGGTATATGCGTATTTTGCCCACCGTACATTTTGTTACCCTTAACTTGCTTAGCATACTGAACGGGAATACGTCTTTCGGAAAGGTCCATCCAAACGATTACACCGAAAATTACGAGCACTAAAGCAAGGAACAACAAAATGGTCCAAACGTTCGTCCAGTTCGTTCCGAGCGTGGTAAACGCGTTTGCAAGCGAGTTACCAGCGGTAGAAAGAATACCTATAAAGATGATAAGCGAAGTACCGTTACCTATTCCAAGGGCAGTGATTTTTTCACCGAGCCACATAGTCAACGTGCTACCTGCTACGAGGATAATAACGACCATTATAATGGTTGCAACTTCTGAACCAAACATATCGTTGCTGATACCAGCGCCAGCGTTCCATTGCATTACGATACCGATTGCTTGAACAACGGCAAGGATAACTGCAGCAATTCTGGTTGCGAAGTTTATCTTCTTTTTACCCTCTTCACCTTCTTTTGACCATCTTCCGAAAACGGGGATGACCATAGTGAGAAGTTGCATTATAATCGACGCGTTAATAAATGGAACGATACCAAGAGCAAGGAATGTTCCTTGTGACATTGCTCCACCAGTAACGGCTGACATAACGCTGAGCAAGTTATCCGACGCTAGAGATTGCATCGTGTTGCGAACTGCAGAAACTCTGAGTCCGGGAATCGGAGTGTAACAACCGATTCTGTATACGAGCAAAATCGCAAGCGTCCAGAAAATCTTAACTCTGACTTCTTTCGTCTTAAATGCGTTAATCAGTGTTTTAAACATTACAATACCTCTGCTTTTCCGCCGGCCTTTTCGATTTTTTCCTTGGCGGTAGCAGAGAACTTGTTAGCCTGAACAGTGATTTTCTTAGTTAAAGAGCCTTCGCCGAGAACTTTAAGACCGTATTCTTCGATTTTACCTATAATACCTTTCTCGAGAAGCACGGTTGCATTAACAACTGCGCCGTCTTCAAATACGTTAAGCGCGTCAACGTTAACCGTTGCGTAAACCTTTTTGAAAATGTTGGTAAAACCGCGCTTAGGCAGTCTGCGGGTGAGAGGCATTTGACCTCCCTCAAAACCGGGACGTACTCCGCCACCGCTTCTAGCCCACTGACCTTTGTGACCCTTTCCACTTGTTTTTCCTTTGCCGGAACCGATACCTCTACCAAGTCTCTTGGAAGTGGTTTTTGCGCCCTCGGCAGGTGATAATTCGTGTAATTTCATAAAGCGTCTATCTCCTAAATTTCCTCAACCCTTACCATATGACTAACTACGTTAATCATACCGCGGATTACAGGCGTGTCATTGTGGATTTTTGAACTGCCTATTTTTTTGAGTCCAAGTGCTTCCACGTTCTTTTTCTGTTTTTCTAAGCATCCGATAGTACTTCTTACGAGAGTAACTTTAATTTGCTTCGTGTCTTTCTTTGCCATAAAGCGCCTCCTTAACCCTTGATTTCTTCAACGGTTTTTCCACGACTTGCAGCAACGGTTTCGATGGTGCGAAGTTGTTTTAAACCTTCGATAGTTGCGCGTACGCAGTTAACGGGGTTAGAAGAGCCCAAAGATTTAGTACGAATATCTTTGATTCCAGCTACTTCGAGTACGGCACGGACAGGACCTCCGGCGATAACACCGGTACCTTCTACGGCGGGCATCAAAAGAACGCTTCCACGTCCAAACTTACCAGTTACTTCGTGAGGAATAGTAGTTCCTACGAAAGGAACGGTAACAAGACTACGTTTTGCAGCCTGCGTAGCTTTTTCGATTGCTTCGGGAATTTCAGCGGCTTTACCCATACCTGCTCCTACTCTGCCCTTTTCGTCACCGATTACCACGAGTGCAGAAAAACGCATAGTACGTCCACCTTTAACAACCTTGGTAACTCTGTTGACTGCAACGAGTTTTTTATTGAATTCGGGAGCTTCGTGCTGATTTCTTTCCCTCATATCTTCACGCTTTGCCATATTTTGTGCCTCCTTAGAACTTCAAGCCGCCGGCTCTAGCACCGTCTGCTACTGCCTGTACGCGACCGGTATAGATGTAACCGCCTCTGTCGAATACCACGTTAGTGATACCCTTTGCAATTGCTCTTTTAGCAACTTCTTCGCCTACGATTTTAGCAGCTTCGACTTTGGTCTTGCCTTTAACCATATCAGCGATTGCTTTTTCTACGGTAGAGCAAGCAACGAGAGTGTTTGCGGTAGTATCGTCAATAATCTGAACGTAGATGTGAACGGTACTTCTGTAAACGTCCATACGAGGTGCATCGGGAGTGCCCGAGATTTTTTTACGAACGCGAGCGTGTCTTACTACTCTATCTGCGTTTTTATCAATTTTAGTTATCATATCTCTTTACTCCTTATTTACCCGTCTTACCAACCTTCATAACGACTACTTCATCCGCATAACGGATACCGTAACCGTGATAAGGTTCGGGTCTTCTGATATCTCTTATATTTGCAGCAACTTGGCCAACTTGAGTTTTGTCGATACCAACGACTTTAACTTCGTTGGGGTTAACTACTTCAATAGTGATACCCTTGGGTTCAACGAAATCAACCGTGTGGCTGTATCCTACGGTGAATACAACTTTGTTGCCTTGCTTTACAACCTTGTAACCTACGCCTTTAAGGATAAGGCTCTTGGAGTAAGGTTCAACAACACCTTTAACCATGTTCTGAACGAGAGCACGATAAAGTCCGTGTTTTGCTTTAACGGTTTTTTCCTCGGTGTCGCAAAGAAGGAGAATTTCGCCTTCTTTAACTTCTACTTTGATACAAGCGTCAACTTTCTGAGAAAGTTCTCCCTTAGGACCTTTAACGGTTACGACTTGGTCGTCGGAAACGTTTACGGTAACTCCTGCGGGAACCTTAACGGGAAGTCTTCCGATACGGGACAATTTGATGTGGTCTAATTTCTTTGCCATCTTATGCCTCCTTACCAGACGTAAGCAAGTACTTCGCCACCAAGACGATTTGCTCTTGCCTTCTTGTCCGTCATAACGCCCTTGGAAGTGGAAACGATTGCAATTCCCATTCCATTAAGAACAACGGGTAATTTTTCGCTCGACGCGTAAACACGGAGACCGGGTTTACTGATACGTTTGAGTCCAGTTAATACCTTTTGGTTCTTTCCTGCGTATTTCAAGGTTACTTTAATAGTTCCTTGAACTTCGCCTTCTACGTATTCAACCGCGCTAACGAATCCCTCTTCGAGAAGAATATCAGCAATTGCTTTCTTCATGTTCGACATAGGAATTTCTACGGTTTCATGTTTTGCTACAATGCCGTTTCTGATGCGGGTAAGCATATCGGCAATAGGATCTGTTACTATCATTTTAACCCCTCCTTTACCAGCTTGCCTTCTTTACTCCAGGAATTTGACCTTTGTAAGCCAAATTACGGAAGCAAATTCTGCAAATACCGTATTTTCTTAAAACGGCGTGAGGTCTGCCGCAAATTTTACAGCGAGTATACGCTCTGGTGGAAAACTTAGGCGTTCTCTGCTGTTTGTTAACCATTGATTTTTTAGCCATAATGCGTTATCTCCTTACTTAGCGAAAGGCATACCGAGCAATTTCAAAAGCTCTTTTGCCTCCTCGTCCGTCTTAGCGGTAGTTACGAAACAGATATCGAATCCTCTTACCTTTTCTACTTGTTCGTAGGAAATTTCAGGGAAGATAAGCTGTTCTTTAACACCCATAGCGTAGTTACCTCTACCGTCGAAAGAGTTTGCGGGAACACCCTTAAAGTCACGAACTCTGGGAAGTGCGATTGAGAAGAGTTTATCTACAAAATCGTACATTTTGCCAGCGCGCAACGTAACTTTAGCGCCGATATTCATACCTTTTCTTACTTTGAAGTTAGCAACACTCTTTTTTGCTACGGTAATAAGGGGTTTTTGTCCTGCAATGAGTTTAAGTTCGTCAACTGCAAGTTGGAAACTCTTAGCGTTATCTTTAACGTCACCAAGTCCCATATTGAGGATAACTTTGTCAAGTTTTGGAACTTCGTTAACGTTTTTGTAACCAAACTTTTGAGTCATTGCGGAAACAACTACGTCGTTATACATTTCTTTAAGTCTGTATCTAGCCATTGTTGTTTACCTCCGTTATTCCTGCACTTGCTCGGGAGCTTCTGCAGTTTCGGTCTTTTTGGTAGCCGTTCTTCTTTTTGCAGTTGCTTTCTTAGCTTTTGCACTGCGTTTTGCTTCAAGAGAAGCGCCACACTTTTTGCAAGCACGAACTTTTACTTGCTTGCCGTTCTTTTCTTCAAATTTTGCACCAACTTTGGTTTCAGCTCCACACTCGGGGCAAATGATAACTGCGTTGGATACGTCGATTTTGGAAGGTTGTTTGATGATGCCGGCTTTATCCTGAGCAGAACGTGCTTTCTTGTGTTTGCAGGTGATGTTAACGCCTTCAACTACGATTTTGCCTTCGCTCGGATAGGTCTTGAGAACTTTTCCGGTAGCACCCTTGTCACTTCCAGCGATAATCTTTACGGTATCGCCGTTTTTGATATTCAATGTGTTCATCATACCCTCCTTAAAGAACTTCGGGAGCGAGAGAAATTATTTTCATAAAGTCTCTATCTCTGAGTTCACGAGCCACGGGTCCAAAGATACGGGTTCCCTTAGGCTGTTTCTGGTTATCGATAATTACTGCCGCGTTGTCGTCGAATTTGATGTGTGAGCCGTCACTACGTCTGATACCTTTGTGGGTTCTAACGATAACTGCTTTTACAACGTCACCTTTTTTAACGACACCGCCGGGAGCAGCGGATTTAACCGAAGCAACGATTATGTCACCGATATTACCGCTCTTTCTGAACGAACCGCCGAGCACCTTTATGCACATAATTTCTTTTGCACCGGTGTTGTCAGCAGCTTTTAATCTGGTTTGTGGTTGTATCATTGCCTGCCTCCTTATTTAGCCTTCTCGATAATTTCAACAAGACGCCAATGTTTGTCTTTGCTGAGTCTACGAGTCTCGGCTACGAGAACCTTGTCGCCTATTCCGCAAGCGTTCTCTTCGTCATGCACCTTAATTTTGGTGGTTCTACTAACTATTTTCTTGTAAAGAGGATGCTTAACTCTGGTGGTTATTGCAACAACGATGGTTTTGTCCATCTTGTCACTTACAACAACACCAACCCTGTTTTTACGCAAGCCTCTTGCTTCTGCTATAGCTTCCATTTAGGTATCCTCCTACTTTTTAGCCTTTTTGCCAGCGGGCTCAAGGCTCGGGTTAAGTTCTCTTTGACGCAATACAGTCTTAACTCTTGCTATGTCCTTTTTGCAAGTAACCATAGACATGGGGTTAGCCTGTTGGCCGGTTGCATGCTCAAAACGAAGTTCGAAAAGTTGTTTTTTGAGTTCTGCAAGTTTATTGTTAAGTTCTTCCGTGGTCATTTCGTGAAATATTTTTGCTTTCATTATTCGTCACCACCCTCTGCTTCTTTCTTAACGAATTTGCATTTGATAGGAAGTTTGTTTGCAGCAAGTCTTAAAGCCTCTCTTGCAACTACTTCGTCTACACCTGCCATTTCGAAAAGCACTCTGCCCGGTTTAACAACCGCTACCCAGTATTCGGGAGAACCTTTACCACTACCCATGCGGGTTTCAGCAGGTTTCTTGGTTACGGGCTTGTGGGGGAAGATATCCACCCAAACTTTACCACCTCTTTTGGTGTATCTGGTCATAGCAATACGTGCTGCTTCAATCTGGTTGGAGGTAATCCAAGCAGGTTCTTCAGCCATAAGACCAAACTGTCCGTATGCTATTATGTTACCCTTGTTAGCAGAGCCCTTCATACGGCCTCTGAAAACACGGCGTCTTTTTACTCTTTTAGGCATTAACATTATTCTGCACCTCCGTCAACTACAGCCTTCTTTGCAAGGATTTCACCCTTGTAAACCCAGACTTTAACGCCGATAACGCCGAAGGTCGTGTGAGCCTCTGCGAAACCGTAATCGATATTAGCGCGAAGAGTTTGAAGGGGAATACTTCCTTCGTGGTAACTCTCACTACGTGCGATTTCTGCGCCGTCAAGTCTACCGCCTACCATGGTTTTAACACCCTTAGCGCCTGCTTTCATCGTGCGTTGCATTGCTTGTTTCATTGCACGACGGAAGGAAACTCTCTTTTCGAGTTGAGCAGCAATACCTTCTGCAACGAGTTGCGCGTCGGTATCAGGATGTTTGATTTCCATAATGTTGATGGAAACGTTAGATTTTTTAACGAGTTTTTCAACTTCCTTTTTCATTTGTTCTACGCCAGCGCCAGCACGTCCGATAAGAACGCCGGGTTTAGAGGTGTAGATATCAATGATAACCTTGTCAGCAGTTCTGCTGATTATGATTTTGGATATTGAAGACGTATAGTAGGTCTTTTTTAAGAACTTTCTAATGTTGTAATCTTCGACGAGATTGTCGGAAAAATTCTTCTTTTCCGCAAACCATTGGGTATCCCAAGCCTTGATTACGCCAACTCTTAATCCATGAGGATTTACTTTCTGTCCCATATTTGCCTCCTACTTAACCTTCGTATCAAGCACAACGGTGATGTGGCTTGTACGCTTGTTTATTCTGTGTGCTCTACCCTTGGAAACGGGCTGAATTCTCTTAAGGATAGGTCCTTGTCCTGCAAACGCTTCAGCAACGTATAAATCAGATTTGTTAAGATTCATGTTGTGTTCTGCGTTAGCAGCAGCGGAATTAACTACCTTGAGAAGAATTTCGCTTGCAGCCTTAGGGGTGTTTTTAAGAATTGCAACTGCTTCATCGTAACTTCTTCCTCTGATGATATCGAGTACGATACGTACTTTGAAGGGAGAAATTCTAATATATTTTGCAACTGCTCTAGGTCTGGTATCAGCGTTTTGAATTCTTGCAGCCGCTTTTTCTTTACTTCTGGTTGCCATATTCTACCTCCTACTTCGAGCTCTTCTCGCCAGCGTGACCTTTGAAGGTTCTCGTGGGCGCGAATTCGCCGAGTTTACAGCCAACCATATCTTCGGTTACGTATACGGGAACGTGTTTACGTCCGTCGTGAACCGCGATAGTGTGACCAATCATTTGCGGGAAAATAGTAGAAGCTCTGGACCAGGTCTTAACTACCTTTTTGTCTCCGCTATTGTTCATATCTTCTATTCTTTTAAGGAGCCTTTCTTCACAATAAGGTCCTTTTTTAACTGATCTGCTCATTTATACGCCTCCTAATTGATACGCTTAACGATGAACTTGGAAGAAGCTTTCTTCTTCTTGCGAGTCTTGTAACCCAAAGCCGGTTTACCCCAAGGAGTAACAGGTCCGGGCATACCGATAGGTGACTTACCTTCACCACCACCGTGGGGGTGGTCACAGGGGTTCATAACGACACCACGAACGGTAGGATTGATACCCATATGACGTTTTCTTCCTGCTTTACCGATAGAAACGATTTCGTGGTCAACGTTACCGATTTGTCCGATAGTTGCTTTGCAAGCAATGGGAACCATTCTCATTTCACCGCTGGGAAGTCTAAGCGTAGCGTAGTTACCTTCTTTTGCCATAAGTTGAGCCGCATTACCAGCCGCTCTAACCATCTGTCCGCCTCTGCCGGGTTGAAGTTCAACGTTGTGAACCATAGTACCTACGGGGATAGCAGAAAGAGGAAGTGCGTTTCCTGCTTTGATGTCAGCCTCAGGTCCGCTCATAACCATATCGCCTTTGTTAAGTCCGAGAGGAGCAAGAATATATCTCTTTTCTCCGTCTACGTAATGCAAAAGCGCGATGTTTGCAGAACGGTTAGGGTCGTATTCGATAGAAGCGACTTTAGCGGGGATACCGTCTTTGTTACGCTTGAAATCGATAATTCTGTATTTTTGTCTGTTGCCACCGCCGATATGTCTTACGGTGATTCTGCCGTTAGCGTTTCTTCCGCCACTTGCAGGCAACGATACTAAAAGACTGCGTTCGGGTTTATCAGTGGTAATCTCCTCGAAAGTAGATACCGACATAAATCTTCTCGAAGGCGTAGTCGGTTTATATCTCTTAATAGCCATTATTCACTCCTCCTTATGCAAGACTCTCAAAGAATTGTATTGCCTTGCTGTCTGCGGTAAGAGTAACGATTGCTTTTTTGTAAGCGCTCGTTCTTCCCTCGCTTCTGCCTTGTCTTTTCAATTTACCGTCGTAGTTTGAAGTGTTAACTTTAGCAACTTTAACGTCAAAAACTTTTTCAACGGCAACTTTAATTTCCGATTTAGTAGCAACCCTTGCAACTTCGAAAGTGTAAGTTTTGTCAGAAATACCTGCATAACTTTTTTCCGAAAGTATGGGGCGTTTAATTACGTCGTATGCGTTCATTATTCTACGTATGCCTCCTCAATCTTATTAACGGCATCGCGGGTTATAAGACACGCGCTATTTGCCACAAGGTCGTAAACGTTGATAAGCGCGGAGTTGGTCAAAGTGAGTTTCTCAATATTTGCAGATGCACGTTTAACCATATCGTTATCTTCGCCTACTACAAGCAACGTACGCTTATTGAGGTTAAGAGCCTTCAAAACTGCTGCTACGTTCTTGGTTTTTGCTTCTTGAAGTTTAAGTTCGTCCAAAACGATAAATTCGCCGGCAGAAACTTTTGCGCTGAGAGCGCTCTTCAATGCAACTTTCTTTGCCTCTTTGTTAATTTTTTGAGAGAAATCTCTTGGCTTCGGAGCAAAAACTACGCCACCGTGAGTCCACTGGGGTGAACGGATTGAACCTTGACGAGCACGTCCCGTTCCTTTTTGTCTCCAAGGCTTAATTCCACCACCGCGAACTTCTGCGCGGGTAAGAGTGGATTTTGTTCCCTGTCTTTTGTTAGCGAGTTGCGCTACGACAACTTGATGTATAAGCGCTTCTTTGTATTCTACTCCGAATACGCTTTCATTGAGCTCCATGTCGCCTACTTCGCTACCGCTCATATTGTATACTTTAACTTTCAACATTGCTCAATTCTCCTTAACCTTTGATGGACTGCTTGACGACTACAAGCGAACCCTTTGCTCCGGGGATACCTCCCTTTATGAGAAGGAGATTACGGTCAGCGTCTACTCTTGCGATTTCAAGATTTTGAATCGTAACGCGTTCTGCACCGTATTGACCGGGCATCTTTTTGTTCTTGAATACACGAGAGGGGTCAGAGTTACTACTCAAAGAACCTACGCCTCTGTGGTATCCGGAACCGTGTGCCATAGGACCACGCGCGGTATTCCAACGTTGTATCGTACCCGAGAAACCACGACCTTTGCTGGTGCCAACTACGTCAACGTGGTCACCTGCTACGAATACGTCGCATTTGATTTCTTGACCGATTTCAAAGCTTTCGCAGTTTTCAAGGCGGAGTTCGCGAAGATATCTTTTTGCAGATACGTTTGCCTTCTTGAACTGTCCTGCAACAGGCTTGTTGATTCTGGACTCTTTTGCATCCTCAAAAGCTACTTGCAATGCGCTATAACCGTCTTTTTCCACCGTCTTCTTTTGAACTACGGGACAAGGTCCTGCGAGTACTACGGTTACGGGAATTACTTTTCCATCCGGGGCAAATATTTGACTCATGCCCAATTTCTTACCAATGATTGCTTTATTCATAGATAAAGTTCACCTCCGATTTTATTTCATCAAAGCTTTATCTTGATATCAACACCGGCGGGAAGGTCAATCTTCATAAGACTATCAACCGTCTTTGCCGTAGGATTGTAGATATCAATCAAACGCTTGTGAGTTCTAAGTTCAAACTGCTCTCTTGAATCTTTATATTTGTGAGTAGCACGTAAGATGGTCACTATTTCCTTCTCAGTAGGAAGAGGTATGGGACCTGATACCTTGTTGCCGGTACGCTTAACTGCTTCTACGATTTTTGCTGCGGAAGCATCGATTAAGTTGTGGTCGTACGCTTTAAGTTTGATTCTGATTTTTTGACTTGCCATTTTACAAGTACCTCCGTAAATAGTTTTTTGTCGCTCGCCTCGTACACTACGCCGTGTGTGTCATACTGCCCTCAAAATAAAAGGCTCGTCAGCCTTGTTATCCGTGTGCGAAGTTTTGCGCTCGCCAGATATCCTGACTCGGTCCGCAGAAACTATCTTATGAGCCAAAAACTTTAACTCTAAGTAACCTCCTGCATCATCCCTATAAAAGTGCAGCCTTATGATTATAACTCAAAGGTCAAGTATTAGTCAAGCGTTTTTCAAGAATTTTTTAATAATTTTTTTGGGGTATTTTAATCGATTTTCCACTCATTTTAGGTAAATTTTAAAAAAGAAAAAACCCTTCAAAAAAAGAAAGGTTTTTGGGGTTTAATTCATTTGCTTATATTTAATATTGTATTATATATTATATATAGTATTATTATATTACATATTGCAATTACTTTTCAAAGAAATACATTTTTGCTATTTTATCTTTTACGTAATCTTCACGGCCCAACAGATAATCTATCGAAACGTCTAGCAAATCTGCAAGTTTTACCAAATTTTCAAGCGTTGGCTCACTAGTCCCCTTCTCATATCTTATGTACGAGGCTTGCGCAATTCCAAGGTGAGATGCAACGCCAGTTTGAGTTAGATTATTCTTTTTTCTTAAATTTATAAGTCTTTCTTTGAATATTTTCATATTAGTTGCTTTAATTTCAGTTTTTCTACATTATATACCAAATTATTTGGTAAATCAAGTATTTTAGTCAACAATTTGTTACATTATACTATCATGATGGGAATACGGTTTAAAGAAAACTTAAGATATTTTCGTAAAACGAAAAAATTAACCCAAAAAAAGCTTGCCGAATTAGTAGGAGTAGACCAACGCACGGTAAGCGCTTGGGAAAAAGGGGTGTGCGAACCTAGTTTTGCATGTCTGGCAAAACTTTGCGAAATTTTTGAAGAAAGTTTTGACGGGCTTTTGACATAACGAAAAAAGTATGCTATACTAAAATAGTTATGAATATTCCTCCTTAGCTCAGTCGGTAGAGCCCACGGCTGTTAACCGTGTTGTCGTTGGTTCGAGTCCAACAGGGGGAGCCAAAAAATCCTGGATGCGAAAGTGTTCAGGATTTTTACTTATTACCTTTTCACTATTCACTCTTCACTAAAATCAATATTCGGGATTTTTTGAAAGTAATAAGTAAAAGGTAATAGTGAATAATAAAGGTTGATTCGCTTCGCATTTTCTTATCTATTACCCTACTTGGATAGTTCGAAAGTATGGTTCGGCTTTGCCTCACGGCACGATATTTTATCTTGCATTTTCTTCTTTGTTGTGATATAATAATTTTGTTATGATATCACATCAAAAAGGAGAGACTATGCTAAACAGAACGGAAATCATAAAAGACGTAGAGCAAAACAAAATTATCGTAATTTTACGCGGACTAAACACCGAACAACTCATAAACACGGTAGAAGCGATGGCTCGTGGAGGAATCAAACTCGTTGAGGTTACTTTCGACCAGTCTGGCGCAATAAGCGACGAAGAAACGGCATCTAATATCCGTACTCTTGCTAACCATTTTGCAGGACGAGTAAGAATGGGCGCAGGTACGGTTATGACCGAAAAACAAGTTCAACTTGCATACGAGGCTGGCGCGGAATTTATCATTTCTCCCGACTGCTTTGAACCCGTTATCAAAAAAACTATAGAGTTAGGTATGGTATCTATGCCGGGAGCGTTTACCGCTACGGAAGCCGCTAACGCTCACCGCTACGGCGCTGATTTCGTTAAACTCTTCCCTAATTCAGAAATGAAGGTAACTTATTTAAAAGCGCTTATTGCTCCCCTTTCTCACATAAAATTCCTTGCCGTTGGCGGAGTTAATGCTGAAAACTTGCTTGATTATATTAACGCCGGAGCAAAAGGTATAGGAGTTGCAACCGCTATTGCAAATAAAAAAGATATTTTTGCGGGAGACTTTGATGCAGTTACACGTAGAGCAAAAGAGTTTACCGATTTGTTAAAATAAAAGTTTTTTAAAACCAAGTTTATAAAAAACGCTCTGACAAATAGTCAGAGCGTTTTTATTTTACTTTAATATAATTTCACAAATTTTCTCAACGTCTTCGTCGTGAAGCCCTGCGTACATAGGAAGAGTAAGTACGCTATTTGCAACTTTTTTTGCTATCGGCGTCTTATCCGCGCCGGCAGTTGAAAGGTCTTTGTAACAATCAACGTCGTTCGTTAATGGATAAAAATATTTTCTTGCAATTATATCGTTCAATTTTAATTTTTCAAATACTTCGTCTCTCGTGTATTTATACCCCTCGAAAAGAACGGGGAAATACGCGTAGTTGGATTGAACGTCCTCTCTCTCTTGGAGAATTTTGATTCCCTCAATATTCCCAAGCAACTTTCTATACTTTTCGGTTGCGGTTTTCCTCTTTGCTATTTCTTCGTCTATATGACGGAGATTGCAAATACCCATTGAGGCTTGAAATTCACTCATTTTTGCATTACCCGCAACGTACTGCACCTCTTCCGGGCCTCTAATTCCGAAGTTCTTCAAATCTTTAAGAATTCTTTCGTATTTTTCCTCAGCAAACGTTACTGCCCCACCTTCGATAGTATTGAAAACTTTGGTCGCATGGAAACTAAACATTGACGCGTCGCCAAAATTTGCCACGCTTTCACCTTTGTACTTAACTCCAAACGCGTGAGCAGCGTCGTAAATAACTTTAAGTGAATACTTGTTTGCAATACGTTCAATTTCTTCTACGTTACAAACGTTACCGTATACGTGTACGGGAATTATAGCAACAGTTTTATCAGTGATTAGCGATTCTATCTTGGTTACGTCAATGGTGTAATCTTTTTCGTTAATATCACAAAAAACGGGTGTAAGATTCGAGCGAGTTATAGCGTGGGTAGTGGAAATAAAAGTAAAAGGAGTGGTAATTACCTCTCCACCTGCGGGAAAGTTCATCATTGCAATCGCACTCTCTAAAGCAAGATGACCGTTAGTGAAAAGAGTAACGAAGGGAACGTCGAGGTATTCCTGCAACAACGCTTGAAGTTTTTTGTGTTTGACCCCCATATTAGTGAGCCAACGACTCTCCCATAACTCTTTAATTTCCTCACAATATTCTTCAAAATCTGGCATTGAAGAACGCGTTACTTTAATAGACATATATTCCCCTTTAAAACAAAAAAACGATAACGAAATAATACGATTTTCGCATATTCCATTTGTTTATTATAATATAATATTGTATCTTTGTCAAGACTTGACTATTTGATAAAACCACGCTTGATAAATTAAAGTTTATATGATATAATTTGATAGTAAACTTATTTTGGTGAGGGAAATATGCAATTCGACAATTTAAAATCCGTACTTATTAAAAAAGGTTATTTAGTTACCAGTTTTGAAACGGCTCAAGATGCAGTTAATTATCTTGATAAACAAATAGACGGTACGTCAGTTGGTTTTGGAGGTTCCGTGACGTTAGAGCAAATGGGACTTTACGAAAAACTCGGCTCGCACAACGAAGTTATTTGGCATCAAAAAATCCCTGCTAATAAAACCGCTCTTGAACTTAGAAAAGAGGCGTGTTCGGCATCAATTTATCTTTCGTCGGTTAACGGTCTTGCCGAGACGGGTGAAATTGTTAATATCGACGGTTCGTGTAATAGAGTCGCATCTATATTTTTCGGACACGACAAAGTATATCTTATAGTAGGCAAAAATAAAATTACAAAGGACTACGAATCCGCGCTTTGGAGGGCAAGAAATATCGCAGCGCCCCTTAATGCAAAAAGACTTAATAGAAAAACCCCTTGCGCAGAAAAAGCAGATAAATGCTACGATTGCTCCTCTCCAGACAGAATTTGTTGCGGACTTTCGGTACACTGGCGCGCGCCTATGACCGGAAAAACAGAAATCGTCCTCATCAACGAAGATTTAGGATATTAATAATACAAACAAATCAAAAAGGACTGCAAACGCAGTCCTTTCTCTTTTTATTTAATCTTCTAAACCTAATATATAATCGACCGTTACGCCGTAATGGGCGCATATGTCAATGAGTTTGCTAACTTCGGGATAATGCCTACCAGTTTCCCACTGACTAACCATAGACGTACCTACGCCTACAACTTCTGCAAGTTCGCTTTGTTCTTCACCTGCAGTTAATCTTAAAGATTTCAATCTTTTCCCAAACAACTTTTTCATATAAATATTATATACTACGGACGTATTTTAATCAATAAAAACATAGAAAAAAGCCTCTTGGTATACAAGAGGCTTAATTGAAATCCGGCAGTGACCTAGTCTCCCGGGCCGTGTCCAGCCAAGTACCTTCGGCGCTGTTGAGCTTAACTTCTGTGTTCGGGATGGGAACAGGTGGGTCCTCAACGCCATTACCACCGGAAATGGTATATATTTCTCTATCTCTAGAGTGAATATTCTTTGTTGCACATTCACAACTGCATATATAAGTTCTGATTTTCCTGAATTAAATCCTTGATTCCTTTTTTTGCTGATCAAGCCCTCGACCTATTAGTATCGGTCCGCTCAATGCATTACTGCACTTACACTCCCGACCTATCAACCTTGTCGTCTACAAGGGGTCTTACTCTCTTTCGAGTTGGGATATCTTATCTTGAAGCGGGTTTCACGCTTAGATGCTTTCAGCGTTTATCCCATCCGCACTTCGCTACCCAGCTGTGCCACTGGCGTGACAACTGGTGCACCATAGGTGCGTCCATTCCGGTCCTCTCGTACTAGGAACAGAGCTCCTCAAATATCCTACGCCCACGATGGATAGGGACCGAACTGTCTCACGACGTTCTGAACCCAGCTCGCGTGCCACTTTAATCGGCGAACAGCCGAACCCTTGGGACCGACTTCAGCCCCAGGATGTGACGAGCCGACATCGAGGTGCCAAACCTCCCCGTCGATGTGAACTCTTGGGGGAGATAAGCCTGTTATCCCCGAGGTAACTTTTATCCGTTAAGCGACGGCAATTCCATTCTCTACCGCCGGAT
>JAZQYG010000062.1:0-1828 GCA_045633305.1 Clostridia bacterium
GTTTGCTCTCGTGTATTTGTGAGGAAGTATTGCTTACGGGATTTAAGTGGAGATATTACGAGGAAAACGTTTTATCAAACACAAATAGCGTAGAAGATAAAGCGCCTAGATTTTGTTTGCTGGATTTTGATTCGGGTGCGGAAAGGCGATTTTTCAAAGAAAAGATATTCACCGAATCAAGCGTTCATATCGACGCGGTGTACAACTTTGGTATGGGCGTGGTGAAAAACGTGTGGAAAAGTTACGCCGAACTATTATCCGATTTTTATTCCACCTCGCCGGATAGAGCGGACAAAATTGAACTCATAGCGTATATGCTTTCCTTGAATTTGCGAAAAAGCGAAAAGAGGATTCTCAAATATTACGTAGAAGAAGAAAAAAGCGCAAAAATTTTGCAAAACGTATTTTATTACAAAGAAAAGCCCAAGCAAATTGCTTTTGTCGAAAAGGACGCTCAAAGGTTAATTTCGGAAATATTTGGAAATTATTAAAAAGAGGTCAAATTTTGTTGACAATGCAAAATGCTTGTGGTACAATCTTTTGGCAAAGTAGAAATCGTTCTCACCTCAAGCCTCGGGCGAAAAGGTCATCAATTAGAATTTTTTATTCATTTGACGTGCGAACCGTTTTTACTTTCGGCTCGCATTTTTTTATGTAGGAGGAACACCATTACGGTTAATACTGTTAACAAAGACAATTCAAAAGAATTGCAAATTAACGACGAAATCAGAGATAGAGAAGTTCGTGTAATCGACGAAAACGGCCAGCAACTTGGCGTTATGAGCGCGCAAGAGGCTAATAGACTTGCCGACGAGAGAAACCTTGACCTCGTCAAAATTTCTCCCCAAGCAAATCCCCCCGTTTGTAAATTCCTTGATTACGGCAAATACCGTTTTGAACTTATCAAGAAGAAAAAGGAAGCAAAGAAGAGTCAAAAAGTTATCGAAGTTAAAGAAATTTGGCTTTCTGCAACTATCGACACTCACGACCTCGAAGTAAAAGCAAAGCAAGCAATCAAATTCGTTGCCGGTGGAGACAAAGTTCGTCTTTCTATCAGACTCAAAGGCAGACAAATGGCTCACCCCGATATTGCTATGGCGGTAATGGATGAATTCTTCAAACTCGTAGAAGAGAGCGCTATGCTTGAAAAACCTGCAAAACAAGAGGGCAGAACGATAGCAATGGTTATCGCGCCCGCCAAAAAATAATTTCAAAAATAATTTATCGGAGGATAATAACTATGCCTAAACAGAAAACGCACAGCGGAGCAAAGAAACGTTTCCGCGTACTTAAAAGCGGGCTTGTAAAAAGGGCTCACTCAGGAAAGAACCACATTTTGACCAAAAAGACGAGCAAACGTAAACGCGGACTTCGTCAAGGTGATTACGTAGATGCAACTCAAGCAGCAACCATAAAGAATATGATTTATTCCAAGTAATCGGAGGATATAATAATGAGAATTAAAAGAGCGGTAAACGCAGTTAAAAAACGTAGAAAAATATTAAAACTTGCCAAAGGTTACTGGGGTAGCAAGAGCAAACTTTACAGAGTAGCACGTCAAGCAGTTATGAAATCACAGGCTTACGCATACGTTGGCCGTAAACTCAAGAAGAGAGATTTCAGACAACTTTGGATTGCTCGTATCAATGCAGGCGCACGTATCAACGGACTCAGTTATAGCAAACTTATGCACGGATTAAAACTTGCAGGTATCGACCTCAACCGTAAAGTTCTTGCTGATATCGCAGTAAGCGACAGCGTAGCATTTGCATCTCTTTGTGAAAGCGCAAAGAAAGCACTCGCGAAATAATTAATTGTAAAGCCACCC
>JAZQYG010000063.1:0-4591 GCA_045633305.1 Clostridia bacterium
TTGTGTGGTCGTTGTTTTGTTGTTTGTCCTCAAAATGCAAAACAAATAACTGACGAAACTGAAAAAGTAAAAGTATTTATCCAAAGCGGTGACCCCGTAATTGTAAGTTTAGCGCCTTCTTTCGTTGCAAATTACGATGGAGTAGGCATAGAATCAATGAGAGATGCCCTCAAAAAGTTGGGTTTTTTTGACGTTGAAGAAACGGCGCTTGGCGCAACGATTGTAAAAAGAGAATACGAACGCATTTTAAAAGAGGAAGAGCGTGATATCGTAATTTCTTCGTGTTGTCACTCGGTAAACTTGTTGATTCAAAAATATTTTCCGAGAGAACTCGTTTATCTTGCCGACGTAATGTCACCTATGCAAGCGCATTGTTTTGATATCAAAAAGCGTTATCCTAATGCAAAAACGGTTTTTGTCGGTCCTTGTGTTGCAAAAAAAGACGAGGCGTCGCATTATGAAGGCATAGTTGACGCAGTTTTAACCTTTGAAGAACTGACTCAATGGCTCAAGAGCGAAAACGTAGCGCTTGAGAAAAAAGCGGAATCACTCAAAGAGAGTCGCGCAAGATTTTTCCCAACAACTGGCGGAATTTTGAAAACCATGGAGCAAAATGCAGTTGGATACACTTATCTTGCTCTTGACGGAATAGAAAATTGTATCTCCGCTCTCCACGATATTGAAAATGGGAAAATACATAACTGTTTTATAGAGATGTCTGCATGTGCGGGAAGTTGTATAGGCGGACCCGTTATGGAAAAATACCATCCATCTCCCATAAAAGACTATATTGCCATATCAAATTATGCAGGAGAAAAAGATTTTAACGTAAATCAACCCGATTCTTTGGAATTAAAGAAGGAATTTACCTTTATTGAGCATAAACTTATGATGCCTTCGGAAGAAGAAATTTCCGCAAAATTGCGTCAAATGGGTAAATTTTTACCCGCTGATATGCTCAACTGTGGTTCTTGCGGATATAATTCTTGTAGGGAAAAAGCAATAGCGATTTGTCAGGGCAAAGCCGAAATATCAATGTGTTTACCGTATTTGAAAGACAAAGCGGAAAGTTTTTCTGATACTATTGTAAAGAATTCTCCTTACGGACTTATTGTTCTTAACGAAAATCTTGAGGTACAACAAGTTAACGAATCTGCATTGAAACTTATGAACATTAGATATGAGTCCGACGTTTTAGGTGAGCCCGTAGTTCGCATTTTAGACCCAAGTTCTTTTATAAAAGTGCAATCAACTGGTAGGAGCGTACGCGGACAAAAAGTTTATCTTGCAGAATACAACCGCTTTGTTGAACAAACTATCGTATACGACAAGGATTCAAGAATGCTAATAGGTATTTTAAACGATATTTCTGAAGAAGAGGCAGAAAAAGAGAAAAAAGAGAAAATTAGTAGACAAACGATTGAAGTTGCTGATAGAGTAGTAGATAAACAAATGCGAATCGTTCAAGAAATAGCCTCACTTCTCGGAGAAACTGCTGCTGAAACGAAGATAGCGTTAACTAAACTTAAGGAGTCTATTTCTGATGAATAATTTATGCGCGGAAATAGGTTATAAAAGCATAAATCATTACGGTGAAGAACTTTGCGGTGACCACGTTGACATTGCAAACGCGAACGAAAATTCTACGGTCGTAGTACTTGCGGACGGACTGGGTAGTGGAGTTAAAGCAAGCATACTATCAACTTTGACGTCTAAGATTATATCTACCATGATGGCTGCAGGACTTTCTATTGAGGAGTGTGTTTCAACAATAGCAGATACGTTGCCAGTTTGTTCTGTTAGAGGGGTAGCGTATTCCACTTTTACTATACTTCACCTAGTAAATAATGATACGATAAACGTAATACAGTACGACAATCCTCAAGTAATAGTTTTACGTGACGGCGTAAATTTTGATTATCCAAAAACTGAAATGAATATTGCAGGCAAAAAGATATATTTGTCCACGATTAAGTTGCAAGAAAACGACGTATTTATTGCAATGAGTGACGGTTGTCCACACGCAGGGCTTGGCGGAATATATAATTTTGGTTGGAAAAGAGATGAAATAATCGATTATATGAAGGTTGTGTATCACGGAGGTTACACGGCAAAAAATATGTCGACTATGCTCGTAGACGAGTGCAATAAACTTTACGGCAATAAACCCGGGGATGATGCAACTGCATGCGTAATCAAAATTCGCAAACGCGAACCTATGAACATACTATTTGGTCCTCCCTCAAATAGAGATGACTGCAATAAAATGATGGCTCTCTTCTTTTCAAAAGAAGGTAAACACATAATTTGTGGAGGAACGACATCTTCTATCGCATCTAAGTATTTAGGTAAACCACTCAAAGCAAGTTTGACCTTTGAATCCTCCGACGTTCCGCCTATTGCGGAACTCGAAGGAGTTGATTTAGTTACAGAAGGGGTAATAACGGTTAATAAAGTCTTAGAATATGCAAAAGATTATTTATATGAGAATCTTAAATATGAGGACTGGAATTTTAAAAAGGACGGAGCATCTTTGATAAGCAGACTTCTTTTTGAAGAGGCAACCGATATAAATTTTTACGTGGGAAGAGCAATTAACCCTGCTCATCAAAATCCCGATTTGCCTATCAATTTCAGTATTAAAATGAATTTAGTTGAAGAATTATCTTCGTGTTTAAAAAAAATGGGAAAGCGGATAAAAGTAAGTTACTTTTAAGGAGAAAATATGCGTAAGTTTGATACACAAGTTCAATATCTTAAATACAAAGTATTACGTGAAGTTGCTCGCCAAGCGTGGAGTGATACTTTGCTTGAAAACGTTTGTGATATTCCAAAGATAATCAATCCGACAAAAGTACCGGCAATGGGTTGTTGTGTTTATAAAGAAAGAGCAATTCTTGCCGAACGCGTAAAACTAGCAATGGGTGGTAATAAGGATAACCCTAACGTAATAGAAGTTATCGATATTGCATGTGATGAGTGTCCTGCTAGTGGATACGAAGTAAGTGCGTCGTGTAGAGGTTGTTTAGCGCATAGATGTGAGGATGCATGTAAAAGGGACGCAATAACGTTTGACCAAAATCACGTTGCGCACATTGATAAAACCAAATGCGTTCAATGCGGACAATGCGCAACGGTATGTCCGTATTCTGCAATAATTAATCGCAAACGTCCTTGTCAAGTTGCGTGTAAAGTAAAAGCGATTTCGATAAAAGAGGATAATACGGCAGAAATTAACGACGATAAATGTATACAGTGCGGAGCATGCGTGTATCAGTGTCCTTTTGGTGCTATTACTGATAAATCATATATATTAGATGCTATCAATTTGTTGAAAAATAGTCAAAAAAACCAAGATTACAAAGTTTACGCAATGGTTGCGCCCTCTATATCAAGTCAGTTTAGTTATGCGAAACTTGGTCAAGTAATTACTGGACTAAAAAAAATGGGCTTTTTTACAGTAGTAGAGACTGCGCTTGGAGCGGATATGGTTGCGAAGAAAGAGGCAAAAGAACTTTCCGAAAAAGAATTTTTAACTAGTTCTTGTTGTCCTGCGTTCGTAGCGTTTGTAAAGTCGGCTTTTCCTGACTTGTTAAAATACGTATCGAAAAATCTTTCCCCTATGGCAACGCTTGCAAAATACATAAAGGATACGACTAAAAATGCAAAAATAGTATTTATAGGACCTTGTACTGCAAAGAAGGCTGAAGCGCAACTCGAAAGCGTTAAACCTTACGTAGATGCAGTTTTAACTTTTGAAGAATTGCAAGCATTATTTGATAGTCTTGATTTAGATATTACTCAACTTGAAGAAAGTGTACTTGATAACGCATCATATTTTGGCAGAATATTTGCTCGTTCAGGAGGACTTACGGACGCCATAGCGCAAGGATTAAAAGAGCAAGATATTGATTTTGATTTAAAGTCAATTCCTTGTGACGGAATTGAAGCTTGCAAAAAAGCCTTGCTGTTGAAGAGTAAAAACGTATTAGATGCTAACTTTATTGAAGGTATGGCGTGTATCGGTGGTTGTATAGGTGGCGCAGGTTGTTTGACCCACGGACCTAAGGACAAAGCAGAAGTAGATAAATATGGCAAAGAGGCATACGAAAAAACAATAAGCGACGCCCTATTCGTTTTGGAAAGTAAATAAGAATCATAAAAATCCCGCTCTTGCGGGATTTTTTTTATTAAAACGTTGATGAATTTATTTTAATAAAATCACTTAAAAACCAAAAACAAACAAATTAAACTAAAAAATTCGTATTATAATATTAAAGCATAGATAGGCTGGGAGATTGTGACAAAATTCGACAAAAAATTCTCTTTTTCGGCAAAAAAAACAAAAATTATATAACGCTACGCGTTGTATATTATAATAGGAGGAATATATGCTAAATTCTATTATAATATCAACTATTGCGGGAGTTTTGGGAACGGGACTTGGTGGAATTATCGCCTTAATTTTAGGTAAAGGCAAAAAGATTCAAAGTTTACTTTTTAGTTTGACCGCAGGTATTATGCTTGCAATAGTGTGTTTTGAACTTTTGCCTCACGCCCTTGTTGAGATAAACGTGTTGCCCGTTGCTCT
>JAZQYG010000064.1:0-2562 GCA_045633305.1 Clostridia bacterium
TAAAGCAAGGGTATTTTAGTATTTCTTCGGTTATTCTAAATACCTCAAAAGGCTTGAATTTATTTGAGTCTTTAAAAGAGGACGTTATTTATCAACAAACCTCAATTGAAAAAATAAAAAAAGGTAATCCGAATTTATATACCTCTACGAAAGCGAATTCGGATAGAGCAAAATGTATGGAAATTCACCAAAAGGGTGGTTGGATAGCGCTTTCAAAGTATTATCATAAAAAATATCGTCGACAAAACTTCACGTCATCCATTTATTCTGCTCTTCCTCCACGTATCGTGGCAATATTAAAAAAATTCAGGTGATTTTATGAATACGAGAACTTTAACTTTTCATTTTCCTATTAATAACGGGGCTTTTTTGCAAGCCTACGCATTGCAAAACGTAATTAAAAGCATTGGTGCTACCAACGAAATTATCGATTTGCAAACGCCTGAACAAGTCAAAGACTATACTATTTTTAGTAAGATTAGAGGTAGTTCGGATTTGTTGAAAAATTTGTTTACGCTTTTGCACTATTTCCCTCTAAAAAGAAGAAAAAAGGGTTTTGAAATGATGCAAAAAAACTTTTTAGATACAACTAAAAAGGTTCAAAATCCTATAGACGCAATTAATCTTGCAAACGAGTCTGATTTAAATATCGTGGGCTCGGACCAAGTATGGAATACACAAATTAACGCTTGTATTCCTGAGGTGTACTTTTTACAAAACGTTAATACTAAAAAAATTACTTATGCTACCAGTTGTGGTTCGTCAGTAAGCCAAGATACTCTAAATAAGTATTGCGAAGAAATTAAAGATTTCGATGCCCTTGGAATAAGAGAACAAGCGTTATTTAATAAACTTGATTTTTATGATAAAGAAAAACTAATTACGATTGACCCAACTCTATTACTTAACAAAGAGGATTATCTTAAACTATACGACAAGAATAAAAGAAAAGTGAAAGGAAAGTATATATTCCTTTATTCAATGCGATATAGCGACCAACTTTTATCAACCGTTGAGCGAATAGCAAAGTCGTTGAATATGAAAGTAGTCGTTCCGTTTACTACGTTTAAAACGGTTAAATGCTTAAAAAAAGGATTTCGAGTAGTTTACGATGCCTCTCCCGACGTATTTTTAAATCTAGTAGAACATGCTGATTTGGTTTTGACGAACTCTTTTCATGGAACGGCATTTTCAATAATATTCAAGAAAGACTTTTTCCACGTTGCCGATAAAATTGATGGAAAAATCAAACGTGACGATAGGATTGACGATTTACTTGATTCACTTGAATTAAAAAGAAATATATGTGTTGATACAGATATAGAATTTATAAAAAATAATCAAAACGTTTGTTACGACTACGTAGATGAAAAGTTGAATATACAAAAACAAAAATCCGTTGATTTCTTAAAGAAACATATTAAATAGAAACAAAAAAACTGCGTGGCAATCGCCACGCAGTTTTAATTATTAAAGTTAAACTTTGATATCGAACTTTGCTCTTATAAGTTCAATTGCTTTTGAAAGACTTGAAGAGGGGAGAGCGCAATTTATTTGGGTTGAACCAGTAGTTATTGCGCAAACTTCAATTTTTGCCTCGCTAAGCACGCTAAGAAGAGCGTCCGCTACACCGCTTTGGTGTTCCATACCTGCGCCGATTACAACTAGTTTTGCAAGATTTTCGCGAATCGTACAGTTAGCAAGTTTATTTACCTTGCAAACGTCCTCGCTTGAAATTGAAAAGGATATTGATAAACCGCTTGCTGTAGGCGTTTGGCTAATCATATCTACGTTTACGTTTTCGCGAGATAGGTCGCTAAAAAGTTCGCTTACCTTTGCAAAGTTCTCCGCATCAAGGGACACGAGAGCGATATTCTCTTCTCCTCTTACCGTCGTTACGGAGTATTCGTTACCGATAAGGTCGTTCATATTGTACATAGCAGGCGCTTTGTTTGCGATAAACTCTGCCGCGCGAATCGCGCCGAGGGCGAAAACTGAACGAGTTTGAGCGGTGTGAGTGATAGTTAATATCTCTTCGCTACCTATGAATAACACGTCGTGTTTGCCTACGATATTACCACCTCTTACCGCGTGAATTCCTATTTCTTTGGGGTCGCGTTTTCCACTTTGGGGAGTTCTTCCGTAAGTGTTTATCAAAGTATTGTCAAATACGCCGTTAATAGCAGAGGCAATAGATAGAGCAGTACCAGACGGTGCGTCTACTTTGCGATTGTGGTGTTGCTCGATAATTTCAACTTCGTAATTTGCACCTAAAAAACCCGCCGCCTGTTTTGCAAGGCTAATAAGTAGGTTAACGCCAAGAGACATATTGCTCGTTTGGAAAATCGCAATCGTTTTGGATGCTTTTTCCACTGATTCTTGTTGCTCTTTGGTGTAACCCGTGGTTGCAAGAACTGCGGGAGTTTTGGTCTTTTGACAATATTCAAGAATATCTGCAAGACTGGTTGGACGTGAAAAATCTATGAGAGCGTCCGCTTTTTCTTTGCACTCGGATAAAGTTTTGTATACGGGAATCGGAAAATCAAGGCTGTCTGCCATAAC
>JAZQYG010000065.1:0-7803 GCA_045633305.1 Clostridia bacterium
CACAGCACCCCACTTTCATCAAAAAAAGATAAAACTACAGTAGTCGTACCGATATCGCAAATAATATTAGAAATATCAGAGTTGGGTTTTGAGAAAAAACTTATTTCCTCATCTTGCTCTCCTATCTCAATTTCCATATCACAAGTTGGATACGTTTTACACAAAAGAATGTATCCGTCTTGGTTTTCAATAGTTTTGCTTGAAGAAACAACTAACGCTTTACATTTTCCACAAAGTCCTTTTCCTCCGCAAGGAGCATCAAAAATCAAGTTTTCACGAATCAAACTTTCCCGCAAAGTTAAACTGTCGTCAACAGAAAAAGTCTTTTTTATGGAATTTTGATTAACCGTCAATTTAAAAATCATAAATTCTCCAAACTTTCGTTTGCTTTTTTAAAAGTCATATCGTTGAGAGTTTTCAACTTGTAGAACTTGTCCCTTTTAGCCATTAATTCGTCATACGTACCCATTTCAACGCAACGACCGCTTTCCATCACCACGATTCTATCAGCCTCTCTAATCGTTGAAAGTCTATGCGCAACAATAAAGGTCGTTCTACCTTTGATAAGAGAAGAAATCGCTTTTTGTACGTGATATTCAGAAATGTTGTCGAGCGCGGAAGTTGCCTCGTCAAGAATCAAGATACTTGGGTCGCGAATCAATGCGCGCGCAATAGTAATACGTTGCTTTTGACCGCCTGAAAGTTTTGCTCCGTGCTCACCTATATTAGTATCGATACCGTTAGGAAGTTCGGCTAAAAATTCTTCTATATTCGCCATTTTTATGACTTCGTTAAGTCTATCGTCTGATACGTCGTTAAGTCCGTAAGTAATATTATCTTTTATGCTACCAGAAAAAAGTATGCTATTTTGAGGAACAACGGATAATTTATGCCTATAATCACGCAAAGAGATATCTTCTATAGACTTGCCGTCTATCAAAAGTTTACCTGATTCTGGTTTCAAAAATCCTATTATTATATTCATTAACGTAGTTTTACCTGAACCAGACGCACCAACTACCGCTATACACTCACCTTCTTTTACGTGTAAATTGAAGTCGTTAATAACGTAATCCGGCGAGGCAGGATACTTATAACATACGTTTTCAAAAGTTAACTCACCTTTTATATCTTTTACTGGCAATTTATTCTTGTCGTCTTCAAGTTCTTCTGCATACATAATGTCAGAAATCGAACTCATAGCATCAAGACCAGTGGTAAATACTGGTAAACTATTAATAATTGCAGTTATACTTGAATTTATAGAAGCAAATAGTGATTGATACAACACAACGTCACCAACCGTAATTACTCCTTGCATACACATAATTACACAAAAAATCAAGCACGTTCCAGAAAAAAGTCCCGAAATCACCCAAAGCGTAGAGCCAAACAAACTCAAAGTTTTACTTGCTTGTACTCCCTTGCCATATAGATTAATTAAATTTTTGTCAAGTTGAACGAGTTCTTCTTTTTCAAGTCCATGTGCTTTTGTTACGGGTATCATTTCGAGCATTGTCGTAACTTTTGCAGACATATTTTCATTTTCTTTACGATAATCTCTACTATTTCTTCTTAACCTATTGCGGAACGAAAAACTTATAAATATATGAATAGGAATTACACATAGAAAAAATAGCGTTACTACACCACTTCTGTAAATTGAGATAAATATAGAAATAATAAAACTTAATATGCCAGGAATTAAAGCCGTATATAAATTCATATTTAACGACTCGATACTGTCCATATCTTTTAAAAATTTTGCTTGTATTCTACCAGTTTCTATCTCACTATAATATGTGATAGAAAGTTTTTGGAGTCGTCTTATAACCGTGCGCTTTAATCCCGCACTCGTTCTCCTTACCATACGGTCTTTTAGGCCGTTATTTAATATACAAAACGGGATATTAGATGCATATAAGAGTACGATAATAACCGCATACAACACTATTTGACTTATAGTTTCAGAATTTAAAGAAAATGCGGCAAGATTGATAATTTCTGCAGTAATAACGGGAACAATCCAAGCAGGAGCGTTCATTAACATATAAGTAAAAATGCAAATAAAAGCACTTTTTGAATTGGCTTGAAAAAGTTTGCGTAACATACCTGGTCTACGCTTATTTATTGAAGTATTTTCATTAAAAAGAAAATCGTAATCGGGCAAAATCGTCTTCGTTGATTTTGGTTCGGTTTTCGCGTTATTCATAACACTAATACCTCCTGCTAAAAATAAAAATGGAACTTATATAAGTTCCATAACTTTATTATAACACTTAAATATTAATTGTCAATTGTTAACTAAAATTTATTAAATTTTTTTTACGTAAATATATTCACCCTCAGTTTTTGTAACTTTAATTCTCTCTCCTATATTGATAAAAAAGCCGTCAGCATAAACCTGATATTCAGCAGAACAAATTTCCGCCTTTCCACCAGGTCGAAGAGTTGTCAAAGTTATCCCCTCTTCACCTTTCAAATTTCTGTATTTGTCGTCCTCTTCTTTTTCTACGTTTTTGGTTGGCACGTGATTAACCCAGTCGTAGCGAACAAAACGTATCATCAAGATAAAAGACGCAAGTATTATAATTGAAAGTATTGCAACTAAAAGAAAAATTAAGCAAAAAACGTTTTCCTCTGCTTTTGCTGATAAAACTCTCATTAATATACCAAAGAAAAGACAAGTACCACCGATTGCACCAAGAGCTTTAGTTCCCGGTTGATAAATCTCACCGATTACGCATATTAGCCCAATAACTAAAAACGCCATGGTAATCAAATCCATATTAACGAACAGTACGGATGCTTGTTCAAAAATCGTCATTACGTATCCCTCGAAAATTTATAATTACATCATACTACAAAATGATTTATTTTACAATTGTTTTTAGAAAAAATGCAACATTTAACAAATTTTTCATAAAATAATTATATGAAAAAAATTCTTTTATGCGGTGGCGGAACGGCAGGTCACGTTATCCCTTGCCTCGCTCTTATTCCCGAACTAAAAAAGCGTTTTGACGATATTGTTTACGTAGGCTCAAACGAAGGTATAGAAAAAGAAATGGTACAAAGGGAAAATATTCCTTTTTTTAGTATAAATTCAGTTAAATTTGATAGAGCAAACCTACTATCTAATTTTAAAATTCCTTTTTTATTACCTCGTTATACTAATCAAGTAGTGGCATTGTTAAAAGAAATTAAACCTGACGTAGTATTTTCAAAAGGTGGTTACGTTTCTCTGCCCGTGACGCTTGCATGCAAAAAATTAAATATACCCTACGTTATTCACGAATCCGATTCCACTATTGGCCTTGCTAATAAAATAGTTGCAAAAAGCGCAAAAATTGTAATGACAAATTTTGAAATAAATAAAGGTAAAAATTACAAAAAATTTGGAATACCACTTAAATCAAGCATTTTTTCAACAAAAAATGAAGATGAAATATTGAAAAATCTAAATTTGCCAAAACGAAAAACAATACTTGTAACCGGTGGAAGTTTAGGCGCAAAAAATTTAAACGATAAAGTTGTTCAATCTTTAAACTCGCTTTCTAAAAAATATAACGTGATTCACTTGACTGGAAAAAACAACTCTACTAAAATCAACGCTTTTGGATATATTCAATTTCCTTTTTCATCAAACATGGGAGATTTATATAAAGTTGCTGACGTCGTTGTATCAAGAGCAGGGGCAACTACCCTTGCCGAACTTGAAGCGCTATCAAAAAAAGCAATTCTCGTTCCTTTATCTTCAAAAGTATCTAGAGGCGACCAAGAAAAAAATGCTCGTTATTTTTCTAAAAAAGAAGGGTTTATTACAATCTTTGACGATAAATTAACAAGTGAGAATTTAATTGATTCCATAATGCAACTAATAGATAAGACTTTTGAAAAAAAGCAAGGTTTTAATCTTCCAAATGAAAATATTGCTAACGAACTTTATAAGATTGCATTACAGAATAGTTAGAAATAAATATTTAACCACAAGATATTGAAAAAAATAAAAATTATAATTTTTATATTTTGAAATAGATTTTTTTTATGATATAATGCATTTCCACGTGTTTTCACAATAAGAAAAAGGAGATTTAGGTATGCCTTTCTGTAGATTTACAAATGAAAGTTTAATAGATAATTACACTCTTATTGATAATCTTTTTGTAAGTGAATACCTTCCTTATGCTGGTGAAAACGCCGTTAAAGTCTACGTTTACGGGCTATTTTTATGCACAAATCCAAACGCAAGAGATAATACAATCGACTCAATGGCGTCTACCCTTAATTTGAGTGTAGACGAAGTTGTTAATGCTTTTGAGTACTGGAGCGAACAAGGTTTAGTTACCCTTAATTCAAAAACGCCTCTGGAGGTAAGGTATCTTCCCGTAAAAACCTCTATTGCTCCTCCCAAAAAATACAAGCCCGAAAAATATTCCGATTTCAATAAAGCACTTCAACAACTCTTCCCTACCCGTATGATAACGCCTAACGAATATAACGAATATTATAACGTTATAGAAAGCAGACATATCCAACCAGAAGCGATGCTTATGATTATCTCTTACTGCGTAAATTTAAAGGGCGTTGATATTAGGTTTCCATACATAATAACGGTTGCAAAAGACTGGGCTAATAGTGGAGTAAAAACTTGCGCCGACGTTGAAGAAAAGTTAAAAGAATACGAGGCAACCTCGGATAATATCAAAGCAATACTCTCTGCTCTGGGTAAAAAGATTACGGGTGAACTTGAGGACCGTGAATATTATTTAAAGTGGACAAAAAGTTGGGGTTTTGAATTTAATGCAATCCTATTTGCCGCAAAACAATGTAACAAGAAAGGTGGCATGAAAAAACTTGATAAACTCCTTGATAATTATTATAGACTCAATCTTTATTCTGCAAAAGAAATGAAAGATTATAAAACTCACAGAGAATCTTTGTACGCTATTGCTCGTGACGTTAACAAAACTATAGGAGTTTACTACGAATCACTTGATTATATAGTTGAAAGTTACATAAATCCTTGGGTTCAAAAGGGTTTTGACGAAGATTCAATTTTGACTATTGCTCAATATTGCTTCAGAAGAAATATACGTACTTTAGAAGGCGTTGGACAAGCAATCAACAAATTCTATAAACTTGGACTTGTTTCAACAGAAAGTATTAATAGATATCTTGACCACTTGCTTGAAAACGACGAGATAATTTCTCAAATTCTTAAATCTGCAGGATGCGAAAGAGGTGTTCTTTCATCTGACAGAGATTATTATAACACTTGGTCAACGCAATGGGAATTTAGCGACGAACTCATTATCTACGCTGCATCTCTTGCAACGAGCAAAGCCCTCCCCTTCCCTTACGTAAACCAAATTTTAAGCAAATGGAGAGCGGAAAACATCAAAACGCTTGAAGATGCTAAAAAAGTAAAAACACACAAACAAGACGCGCCTAAAAACTTCATCACGAGAGAATACTCCAACGAACAACTTGCCGTTTTGTTTAATGATGACGATTTTGATTTAACGGATATATAATATGAACAAAAGTTTTCTAAAAAAAGTCCTTGATGAGTATAAGGTTACAAGAATTAATGCAAGTCTTTCCGCAAAGGAAAGATATGATTTTGCATGTACTAATGAAAATTTTTTAAATGCTGATATAGCCGTTAAAAAATTAAATTTTGAAATTGCAAAACTAGAAGCGTACGGCAAAGACACCGATTCACTAAAAAAAGAACTTTCTACACAAAAGAAATTACGCAAAAATGCGCTTTTAGAAATGGGGATAAGCGAAAGTGATTTATTGCCTAAGTATAAATGTTCTCAATGCAAAGACACGGGCTATCTTCAAGATAACACACTTTGTAAATGCGTAAAACAAAAACTTATTGAAAACCTAAAAAAAACTTGCGGTATGTCGGGCGCATTGAATTTTAAGTTCAACGACAACAATCTCAAAATTTTCTCGGGAACAAAACAAGAAAAAATTATGCACTCTCTTTATGAGGCAATGAAAGTTTTTTGCGAAAAATTTCCTAATACGAAATACAAAAACATTTTGTTGGGCGGACCTACGGGGGTAGGTAAAAGTTTTTTGATAAGCGCAATCGCTAACGAAATCATGGAGAGAGGTTTTTCAGTTTTATATCTTTCTGCCTTTGAATTTAATGACCTAGTTTTAAAATATCATACCTCCCCTATTGACGTTAGAGGAGATTACATAGACGGATTGATGAACTCCGACCTTTTAATTATCGACGACCTTGGCACGGAACCTATTCGCAAAAACGTAAGCATAGATTATCTTTATTCAATTATGTCTTCACGTATGGAACACGGATTACATACCATTTTTTCAACTAATCTTGATGCTGACAACTTACTCGAAAGATATGGGGAAAGGATTTTTTCTAGATTATTTCACAAAAAATATACTTTTGCAAAGAGAATTTCAGGCGACGACCTTAGAATTAAATAGCAAAAAAGCGATAACACCGTTATCGCTTTTTTTAATGATAAATTAAAATACTTTATGCTTTGGGTACAAAAGTAAAATATCCGCTTTCGCTTGTAGCGTCACCAGGAGTAAGAGAGTCCGCTCCAAGTTGATTCAATAAATGCACTACTGACTCACCCATTTTAGTTTGCATCTCTTCAAGCATATTGCCATCTTCTTCGCCTGAACCAAGAGAACCAACTAATGCATTTATAACTTGACTTTGATTACCGTTGAGAAGCATATCAGAGTATTCCTGTCCTTCTTTCAACTTCAAATTACCCTCTTCATCTTCTTCAATAACGTATTCTTGGGTTATATAAACAGTATCACCGGGTAACAAATTACGCATACCTTCGGGTAGACTACCACCAGTAGAAGCAAGCATATCATCAACTTTGACTCCGAAGGTCATTTTCATGACGTTTTCATTTGAGCTATTTGTAGATACGCTAATTTCAGAAAGGGTTAAACTATCTGAGATTCCGTCTAACGAAGAGTTTGCGCTACCAGATTGACCTCCAGACTGCGCGCCCGATTCACTGCCAGATGCAGAACCAGAAGAAGATTTATCGTAGTTTTTCAGTAAATCATTTAAAATTGCAGCAGTTTGATTACCCGTCAAAGAGACAGGCTCCGTACCTTGATTTAATCCTTTATCAAAAACGTCTGAATAATCAACCGTGCCGTCTTCTTTTTGAGGTAAATTAAGGCTTGTTTTGGCATTTTGCAAATCTTCCGGCGTATATTTGACAAAATTAGCATCGTTTACCGGAGATAAAAGTTTGGATATTTCTTGAATAAGTTGAAAAACCGTCAATTTTTCAAGACCTAAATCTCTAAAAGACTTTTTGCCTAAAAATTCAATAGGAGTATCGGCAATGCCTATAAGGTCGGGCGTAATAACGAATAAGACTACGGCAATAAGTGCAATAATTAGCAAAATAGTTACTAAGCACGATATACAACAACACTTTTTCACTTTTCTACCTCGAATAGTTATTATTTAAATTTTAACACTATAATCTGTTACTGTCAATAATAAGTCAAACTTAATTGAGTAAATAATACAAAAGTTTTACTTTTATATATTGCGTGAGTAAAGTTTTTATGATATAATTTTATTATGTTGGATAAAATTTATAAGTTTAAATTTGAAAAAAGAGAAAAAGTTTTGCTAATTATTTTTTTAGCATTATTTTTTTCAACGATTCTTCTTGCCACTTTTAGATTATTAGGTCTATTCGGCATGAAATCCTATTATATGTTTTTTGACGTTTCAGGCGTAATTTTTAGTCTAATCAT
>JAZQYG010000066.1:0-3095 GCA_045633305.1 Clostridia bacterium
AATAGCGAGTTAAAAACCCGAAATTAGTTATTTCGGGTTTTTATATTAATTTAGTTTTGTTTATCTATTTGCATAATAACTTAAATAGAATTTACATAAAAAAATATTTGTGTTAAAATAAACTTATGAAGTATGAATTGAATAAAAAAATTATATCTGCAACTATTGACGAGCAAACCTTCGAGGAGGCTCTATTGAGCCAAGCCGAAATTATCTTTATGTTAGAATCCAACGTTTTGACCGTTGGTGAAAAGATTGCTAGCGCCCACAAGGCGGGCAAAAAAGTTTTCGTGCATATTGATATGGCGGACGGCGTTGGCAAAGATAAATTCGGCGTTGAGTTTTTAAGAGCAAGAAGGGTAGATGGTATCATTACTACCAAGAATAATTTGGTGCTTGCTTGCAAAAAACTAGGCGTTTGCGTCGTGCAAAGATTTTTTGCGATTGATTCAAAGTCGATAACCACTGCAATTGATAGCGTACGCACGGCTAGACCCGACATGGTTGAAATAATGCCTGGCGTCGTGTATAAGGCGATTACGCGCTTTGCAAAAGAAGTCAATATCCCGATAATTGCAGGCGGACTTATTTCGTGTGAAGAAGAAGTCAAAAAAGCGATATCTTCGGGAGCGAGCGCAATATCTACCACAAAAAAGGACTTGTGGGAGCATTAATCCATACGATTTGGAAAAAATAACTAGGATGAAAAAATTCGTTTTACACTCTGATTACAAACCTTGCGGAGACCAACCTCAAGCAATTGAGTCTCTTGCGGAGGGAATAGAGGCGGGATTTCGCACGCAGGTTTTACTTGGCGTAACGGGAAGCGGAAAAACTTTTACGATGGCAAACGTCATTGAAAAAGTTCAGCGTCCCGCTTTAGTTATTGCTCATAATAAGACTCTTGCCGCTCAACTTTGTAATGAGTTAAGAGAGTTTTTCCCCGAAAACAGAGTAGAATTTTTCGTCAGTTACTACGATTATTATCAACCCGAGGCGTATATTCCAAGAACGGACACTTACGTTGAAAAAGAACTCGATATCAACGACGAGATAGACAAACTCCGTCACTCCGCGACTGGCGCTCTTTGTGAAAGAAGGGACGTTATAGTGGTTGCATCCGTATCGTGCATATACGGACTTGGCGCGCCTACCGAGTATTACAAAATGAGCATATCCCTCCGTCCCGGTATGGAAATGCAACGCGAAGCATTGATTGAAAGGTTAGTTGAAATTCAGTACAAGCGTAGTGACGTGGATTTTATAAGAGGAACGTTCAGAGTTAGGGGAGACGTAGTGGAAATATTCCCCGCATCCTCGTCTGAAACGACGGTCAAAGTCGAATTTTTTGGAGACGAGATAGATAGAATCACCGAGAACGAACTGGTTACGGGTAGAGCAATATCCACCCTTTCTCACGTTGCGATTTTCCCTGCAACTCACTACGTCGTTGATTCCGAAATAAAAGAAAAAGCGCTCTCTGAAATACGCGCCGATATGGTAGACAGTTACAAGTCTTTTGAATCGGAGAACAAACTTATCGAGGCTCAAAGAATAAAAGAGAGAGTAAACTATGATATAGAAATGATAAAAGAGGTCGGATATTGTTCTGGAATAGAGAACTATTCAAGGTATTTCGACGGAAGAGAGCCCGGTCAACCACCGTATACTCTTTTTGACTTTTTCCCCAAAGATTTCGTTGTGTTTATAGACGAATCACATATGACGCTCCCTCAAATAAGGGCTATGTACAACGGCGATAGAGCGCGCAAAAACAATCTCGTTGGGTATGGATTCAGGCTTCCCTCCGCTTACGATAATAGACCGCTCACTTTTGAGGAGTTTGACCAGAGAATATCCCAAATGGTGTGCATTTCGGCAACTCCCGCTCCTTACGAACTTTCTCTTTCGGACAACACCACCGAACAACTTATTCGTCCGACGGGACTACTTGACCCCATAGTTGAGGTTAAGCCCATACAAGGTCAAATCGACGAGATTATGACTCTCACGGAAGAAGTTACGGCAAGAGGTGGACGAACGCTCATTACGACTTTGACCAAAAAAATGGCGGAAAACCTTACCGAATATCTTCGTGACAAAGGTAAAAAGGTCAAATATATGCACTCCGAGATAGTGACCTTGGAGAGAATTGAAATAGTCAACGGATTAAGGTCGGGTGAATTTGATATACTAGTTGGAATCAACCTACTCAGAGAGGGATTAGACCTACCTGAAGTTGAACTTATAATTATTCTTGACGCGGACAAAGAAGGATTTTTGCGTAGTGAAACTTCTCTTATTCAAACGATAGGAAGAGCGGCGCGAAACGTTAGAGGTAGAGTGGTGATGTTCGCAGACGAAATGACGGGTAGTATGAAAAGAGCAATTGACGAGACCAACCGCCGAAGAACTATTCAAAACGAATATAACACTCGTAACGGAATTACCCCTCGTGGTATCGTCAAGAAGATACAAAACACTTTGGAAATTACCCACAAAGAAAAGGTAAAAACCGATTACAAAGATATATTAAACGAAATTGAAAAACTTAAAGGACTTATGAAGATTGCCTCATCATCACTTGATTTTGAAAGGGCAATCGTAATAAGAGAAGAAATATCCGCTCTCAAAAAGAAACTGGAAGAATAATATGGAACAAGATAAAATCGTCATCAAAGGCGCAAAACAAAACAATTTAAAAAATATCGACCTCGAAATACCGAGAAACAAACTCGTAGTATTTACGGGGCTATCCGGCTCGGGTAAATCTTCTCTTGCCTTTGACACGATATTTGCCGAAGGACAGCGTAGATATATAGAGAGTTTATCCTCTTACGCGCGTCAGTTTTTAGGTCAAATGGACAAACCTGACGTTGAATATATAGAAGGATTGTCACCGGCTATTTCTATCGACCAAAAAACCACTTCGAGGAATCCTCGTTCAACGGTTGGCACGGTAACTGAAATATACGATTATTTTAGACTTTTGTACGCAAGAATAGGCGTTCCTCATTGTCCTATTTGTGGTAAGAGAATAGAGCGTCAGTCGATTGACCAAATAACTTCCAAAATTATAAGTTATAACGAAGGCG
>JAZQYG010000067.1:0-9243 GCA_045633305.1 Clostridia bacterium
TACAATTACGGAATGCCCAAGCCCCAATTCTTGTTGTGTTATTATTGATAATAACATTTTTCAAGTTTTCGCAATAACTGAGTGCATTATCAATGATTTCCCCTGAAGTGATTATTACAGATTCCAAATTATTGCTTTTTATATAGGAGCAAGCAAAGGCTGGAACGTTTGCCGTTTTAATAGGACATCTAGAGAATGCAGAAGGACCAATGGATGTTACGTTATCAGGAATTGTTATACCCTCTAAATTGCTACAACCAAAGAATGCTTTCTCATAAATACTTATTACACTATTAGGAACCGAGAAACTTGTTTTTGTTTTTCCTATTGCATACTGAATAAGAATTGTTCCATTTTTATTATATAAGTCTCCGTTAATAGATTGGTATTTTACATTATTTTTATCAACATTTATATTCTTTAAACTTCGACAATCACAAAATGCAAAGTCGCCAATGTTTGTTATGCTAGCAGGAACACTTATATTTTGGATTTTATGTTCCTTAGCAGTCCCCAAACCATTATAGTAAAACGCATTCTCTGCAATTTCCGTCACGGGTAATCCTTGATATGTACTCGGTATAATAATATCTAATTGCGTGGCAATGCCTATACCCGTAACACGATACTCCTCTTTTCCGTTAATACGTTGAAAATCCAATCCTTGCGTAACTTGTTCTGTTTCAATATTTTCGTCTCCATTATCAGAGCTATCTAAAATTAATTCACCACATTGTGGGCAGAATTTAGTATCGACAGTAACCGTTTCGCCGCAATTTGAACATTTCAAAGATGTGTCATTATTATTACTACAACTCACTAAGAAAAGTATCATAGTTATACATATTGTAATAATTAACGTTTTTTTCATAAGGAATCTCCAATAAAAAAGTGCGCCCATAGAGAGCGCACGAAAAACGCATCTCTCAATATTGCTACATATTTTACCTAATCATAAGGGAGAGAATACATTTTTACCAATAGTATTCCCTATGAAAAGGCATATTAAAATATGTAGCGTAATTATTATAGCACTTTTAATTAAAAATTACAATCATTTTTAATATTCACTGCATTTTTATAAAAATTTATAATATTTTTTATTTAATATGACGGTAGTTGTCATATTAACTATTTTATAATTAAAATGGATAGGTATAGAAGCCGTACACTTCTACTGCCTAATATAAATTTCTTGTCCGTAGCTTAAAAAATAGCAAACACCTACGGTATATTTTTGTGTTGCATTTTTAAGTAACACTGCTGGTAGTTTATAAGCAAAGTCACCTTCGTTGACTTTGCCCATACAATAAAAAAATCGACAAGTAATAATTACTTGTCGATTTTTTTGGTGACCCTACCGAGGTTCGAACTCGGGTTACCGCCGTGAAAGGGCGATGTCTTGACCACTTGACCATAGGGCCTTATAGATTAAGTTGTGGTGGCGGCGATAGAATTCGAATCTATGACCTGCCGGGTATGACCCGCCCGCTCTAACCAGCTAAGCTACGCCGCCACGTTTGGTTGCGGGGGTGGGACTTGAACCTCACGACCTTCGGGTTATGAGCCCGATGAGCTACCAACTGCTCTACCCCGCGACGTAAGCGTTAATCACTGTGACGCCCGACTATAATACAATAATTCAAATGTTTTGTCAAACAATTTTAAGCACTTTTTAAAAATTTATTCTAAAAGTTTGACCTATGCGCCTCACGGCAAAGCACTTGCCGTGAGGCGATATATTTTATTCTTGCTCCGGAGCGGTATCTGACGAGGTGTCGCCCTCTTGAGTCTCTCCACTTTCTTCTTGTTCTTCGTGAGGAGTGATTGCTACGCAAACGACTTTGGTGTTGTCACCTTTGAGTCTCATAAGTTTGACGCCTTGGGTTGACCTACCTATCTTGCTGATTGCCGATACTTCCATACGAATAATTACGCCGTTATCTGCAATAAGCATAACGTCTTCGTCCTCTTTGACAAGTTTGAGGTTAACAAGACCTCCCGTCTTTTCGGTGAATACGCCCGCTCTCATACCCTTAGTTCCTCTTGCGTGGAGGGTATATTCCTCTATTGCAGTACGTTTGCCGTAACCGTTAGCAGTTACCGTGAGTACGTCCGCGCCCGGAGTGCAAACCGTCATATCAACGACGACATCACCCTCTCCGAGTTTCATACTCTTTACGCCTCGAGCCGCTCTTCCCATAGGACGAACGTCTTTTTCGTCGAATCTTACGCATCTACCCGAACTTGCAGCAACGAGAATTTCGTCCTCTCCCGAGGTGAGTTGAGCCGAAATAAGTTCGTCGCCTTCTTCAAGCACGATTGCTTTTTTACCGACTTTGTATATAGATTCAAATTCCGAAAGGTCGGTCTTTTTGATATAACCAAATTTAGTCGCAAGCATCAAGTTACCCGTAGCCCCTTGAGGTCTAGGAATTAAAGCGTTAACTTTTTCTCCGTCGCTAATAGGCAAAACGTTAACTATTGCTCTACCGCGAGCCGTTCTTTCTCCTTCGGGGAGTTCGTAACCTTTTATGCAATAAACTTTACCAAAGTTAGTGAAGAAGAGTAAATCTTCGTGAGTATTCGTGGTGAATATTTGTTCAACGAAATCTTCATCCTTGGTTTTGTGCGCCGTAACGCCCGTTCCACCTCTGTGTTGACTTCTATATTCACTTACGGGAATACGTTTAACGTAGCCTCTATGAGTGAGGCTAACGACTATATCTTCTTGTTCGATAAGGTCTGCAATATCAATATCACTATAATCGTAACTAATTTCACTACGTCTTTTATCGCCGTATTTGTCGCGAACGAGAGTGAGTTCAGTCTTAATAATTTCTACTACTCTTTCAGGACGAGCAAGGATATCTTTGAAGTCCTCGATTGATTTTCTAACTTCAGCCTCTTCCGCGCGGAGTTTTTCTACCTCTAGACTGGTCAATCTACGAAGTCTCATTTCGAGAATCGCATTAGCCTGTCTTTCGGAAAGAGCAAAGTTTTCTATAAGTTCACGTTGAGCCTCTTCGTTATCTTTTGCCCCTCTTATGATACGTATAACCTCGTCGATATTTGCAAGCGCGGTAATAAGTCCCATAAGAATATGTTCTCTTTCTTCCGCTTTTTCGAGGTCAAAACGAGTACGACGAACGATAACGTCTTTTTGGTGCTCGACGTATTCGGTGAGCATCTCGCGAAGAGAAAGAATCTTGGGCGTGCCTTTTACGAGGGCAAGGAAAATAATACCTATCGATTTTTGTAAATCGCTATGTTTGTAAAGGGTATTGAGAACGACTTGAGCGTTAGCGTCACGTTTGATATCGATAACTACTCTCATACCGTGTCTATCCGATTCCTCTCTTATGTCCGAAATGCCGTCGATACGTTTATCTTTGACCATATCGGCAATATCTTTTATAAGTTTGGATTTATTTACTTGGTAAGGAAGTTCGGTTATTACGATACGTTGACGAGAACCGTTGTTGAACTCTTCAATTTCGGTACGAGCGCGAAGTACTACCGAGCCTCTACCCGTTCTATAAGCGTTACGAATACCACTTCTACCGAGTATTACGCCTGCCGTCGGAAAGTCGGGAGCGGGAACGAACTGCATCAAATCGTCCGAAGTGAGTTCGGGGTTATCCAAAAGCGCAATCGTAGCGTCGCAAACCTCGGTCAAGTTGTGAGGAGGTATACTCGTTGCCATACCTACCGCGATACCATCCGAGCCGTTAACGAGCAAGTTCGGGAAACGCGCGGGAAGTACGCTGGGTTGCTCCAAAGTTTCGTCAAAGTTCGGATAAAAATCAACCGTCTTTTTGTCGATATCACGGAGCATTTCAGAGGCGATTTTGGAAAGTTTCGCCTCGGTATATCTCTGCGCTGCGGCGGGGTCACCGTCCACAGAACCGAAGTTACCCTGTCCGTCAACAAGGGGCGCGCGGATAGAAAAGTCTTGCGCAAGTCTAACGAGAGCCTCGTAAACTGCCGAGTCACCGTGAGGGTGATATTTACCAAGAACGTCACCAACGATTCTCGCGCATTTTCTGTAAGGCTTGGAGTTATCCAGTCCAAGTTCGTTCATAGCGTACAAAATACGTCTGTGAACGGGTTTAAGTCCGTCTCTTACATCAGGGATTGCTCTTGATACGTTAACCGCCATAGCGTACGCTATAAAGGACTTTTTAACCTCTGAATTTACGTCTATATCAATAAGTTTAGTTTTCGCCAAAGATTCGGCGTCAAATTTTTTCCTTTCGTCAGCCATAACTTCCTCCTTAAATGTCGAGTTCTTTTACGAGGGTTGCGTTTTCCTCGATGAACTGACGTCTGAGTTCGGGCTCGTCACCCATAAGCATACTGAACACTCTATCCGCTTCAACCGCGTCTTCTACCGTTACTCTCATCAGAGTACGGGTTTCGGGATTCATAGTAGTTTCCCAAAGTTGGTCTTTATTCATTTCACCAAGACCTTTATAACGTTGAAGTTCGCATTTGCCAAGTTCAGCGGTAAGTCTAGCAAGTTCAGCGTCGTCGTAAGCGTAATATTCTTGTTTGTTCTTCGTTAATTTATAAAGCGGAGGCATAGCGATATAAACGTGACCTTCTTCTACGAGAGGACGCATATATCTGAAGAAGAACGTGAGCAAAAGTATTCTAATGTGGCTACCGTCGACGTCCGCGTCGGTCATACATATAATTCTATCGTAACGAAGTTTAGAAAGGTCGCAATCTTGATTGATTCCGCAACCGAAAGCAGTAATCATTGCTTTGATTTCCTCGTTATCGAGAACTCTATTGATTCTAACCTTTTCTACGTTAAGAATTTTACCTCTAAGGGGCAAAATTGCTTGGAAACGATTGTCTCTGCCTTGTTTAGCAGTTCCGCCTGCCGAATCACCCTCAACCATGTAAATTTCGCAAAGTTTGGGGTCTTTTTCGGTACAGTCTGCAAGTTTACCGGGAAGAGTGGTGCTCTCGAGCACGCTCTTTCTTCTCGTGCTTTCACGAGCCGCTCTTGCTGCCTCTCTTGCGCGTTGGGCGGTGATGCTCTTCAAAATAAGTTCACGAGCCTCTCTTGGATTTTCTTCAAGATAGGTGCCGAATTTATCAATAAGCACTTTGGATACGGCGGACCTCATTTCGCTATTACCGAGTTTAGTCTTGGTCTGACCTTCAAACTGGGGATTAGTGAGTTTAACCGAGATAACAGCCGTAATACCCTCACGTACGTCCTCACCCGAAAGTGATTCGTTTGCTTTTAATATATTAAGTCTTTTGCCCGTATCGTTGATAACTTTGGTAAGGGCGGATTTAAATCCGTCAAGGTGCGTTCCACCTTCTTCAGTGTTGATGTTGTTTGCGTAAGCGAAAATAGTTTCGGTGTAGCCGTCGTTGTACTGCATCGAAATCTCTATCATACCGTCGCCGTAAGCGTCTTCAATATAAATAGGAGTGGAAAGAAGAGCGGTTTTGCCGTGGTTGAGTTGTTCTACGAACTGCATAATTCCGCCTTCGTAGCAATAATCTTCAACCCTTTCGTTTTCCCCTCTCAAATCAGATATGGTGATACGAAGACCTTTGTTAAGGTAAGCAAGTTCGCGAAGTCTTGCTTTCATAGTGTCAAAATTGAAAATAACGGTCTCAAAAATCTCGCTATCGGGATAGAAAGTAACTTTTGTACCGGTATCCGTACAATCTCCGTCTATATAAAGGGCGCGCCTAGGAATACCTCTGTTGTAAGTTTGGCGGTGAATATGGCCGTCTTGATGAACTTCAACTTCAAGCCACTCGCTAAGCGCGTTAACTACGGAAAGACCTACGCCGTGAAGTCCACCGCTTATTCTGTAACCTTTTCCGCCGAATTTTCCACCCGCGTGAAGTTTGGTCAAAACGACTTCAACTGCAGATTTGCCCTCTTTTTCTACGATACCGGTAGGAATACCTCTTCCGTTATCTTTTACCGAAACAGAGCCGTCTTTGTTGATAATGACGTTAATTACGGTACAGTAACCTGCAAGAGCCTCGTCGATACTGTTGTCGACAATCTCTGTAACGAGGTGATGAAGTCCCTTTACGTCCGTTGAACCGATATACATACCGGGACGTTTTCTAACGGGCTCTAAGCCTTCAAGCACCTGAATATCGTCTTCGGTATAATGCGTGCTTTTATCCATATTCACTCCTTATATGTTGAGAAAGAAATTATTATTAAGTTTCTTCTCCAAAGTTTTTGCGGAAAGTTTTGTGCCGTAACACACAGTTCCTCCCGACTTTGCGCAAATTACGACGGAACGGATTGACGCGCTGGGCGAACAAAAATACTTGTTGTCCTTGGAATCACTAAGATAACGCGGGTTAATCTTATCCGCAGGGACGACGGCAATAATATCTTTCTTTTCTATGCTTGCGAAATATCCCATTTTACCTACACGCGCGTACGCATACGTACGCGTATATAATTATATACAATATTATACTATAAATATAAAGTAATGTAAAGGAAAGTTTGACACAACTTGAAGATTTTTTTGAAAATTACGCAAAAAAAGCCTCTAATCGAGGCGTAGAGAGCAAACTGTATGGCGGTTTAAGATTCCCGTTAAAAAATAAAAATGCGCACCAAGGCGCATTTTTAAGCGTTATACAATTGAGTAGTTATTGATTTGAGAGTACCGCTTACGTCAAATCCCGACGTTATTAACAGAGTTAAAAGGTTGTTATCCGCAAACCATTTAACGACTGCGGTCGAGTTTATAAGTTCACTCGCCCACGGCACGAAAGAAAACAGGGAAATAAACGCTAAACCTATCCAAAGAAACACACAACCTTTGATAGCCCCGACAACGAGCCCAAGCAAAGCGTCCGTATTCTTTGCAAAATTAGTTCTCGCTATTGCTCTTTTTGCAGATTTAGCAATGGCCTGAACTACAGACCAAACGATAATATATAATAAAATAAATGAAATTATCGAAAGCAGTATTTTTGCAAGTACGGGACTTAATACGTCGACGAGAGGAAGGTTTGCATGCGGTGAAATAGCCTCGGCAATAGGACCTGCAACGAGAGCGCCTATAATGGTCGGTATTCCGACCTCACCGAGAATTTGTACAACGTTTTGCGCGTTGTATCCTCCTTCGGGTACGCTCGTCATAAATCCTCCGTGCTCGGAAAGAGACCCTTTTAGCCCTTCCGTGAGCCCTTCTCCTATACTTGCCGAACCGAATATACTAAATCCGTAAATCATTTCACCAAGTTCGCTCGCCAAAAGTCCTGCAACAAGAACGGCAAGCAAGGCGCTCAAAAAACCAAAGACCGCAGCAACGAATCCTTTAGTTGCGCCAAGAACGGCAAATAAACCTATTAAAACGATTGCAATTATATCAAGAACGTGCATACTATTTAGTAGTTTGAACTTCAACCAGTTTATCTACGCAATATTTTGCGCGAAGTTTAGGCTTTTCAATCTTGCCGGTAGGATTTCTCGGAACGGTATCGAAAACTATCTTGCGAGGACGTTTGTATCTTGGTAATCCCGAACAAAAAGCGTTGACGTCGTCTTCCGTTACCTTTCCTACGTATTCTGCTTTGAGTTCTATAATAGCAGAGGCAATTTCTCCCAGTCTTTCGTCCGGCATACCGATTACGGCAACGTCACGGATAGCCTCGTGCTTTCTTAAATAATCTTCTATTTGAACGGGATACAAGTTTTCTCCGCCCGTTATAATAACGTCTTTTTTGCGGTCAACCAGATAAATAAATCCGTCTTCGTCCTCTTTTGCCATATCACCCGTATATAGCCAACCGTCTTTTAAAACGTCAGAGGTTGCTTTTTCGTCCTTATAATAGCACGTCATAACGCCCGCGCCTTTGACTGCAAGTTCGCCTACCTCTCCTCTTTGGACGATATTTCCGTCAAAGTCAACGATTTTTACTTCCCAGCCAAAACCTGCTTTTCCTATTGCGCCAACTTTATGAATATTTTCAACTCCAAGGTGAACGCATCCGGGACCTATGCTCTCGGATAGACCGTAGTTGGTATCGTACTGGTGGTTGGGGAATTTAGCAAGCCAACGTTGAATCAAACTCGGGGGAACGGGTTGAGCGCCTATATGCATAAGTCTCCACTGCGAAAGAGTATATTCGCCCAAATTAATCTCGCCCGAATCTATTGCGTCAAGTATATCTTGCGCCCAAGGGACTAAAAGCCATACGATAGTTGCTTTTTCTTCAGATGCGGTTTGGATAATCCATTTAGGACTTACGCCTTTTAGTAGTATTGCTTTGCTACCTGCAACTAAACTGCCAAACCAGTGCATCTTTGCTCCCGTATGATAAAGAGGGGGTATACACAAGAAAACGTCCCCACGCGTTTGGGAGTGGTGATTTTGTTCCGTTATTGCCGATTGCATTAAACTTGCGTGTTTATGTAATATAGCCTTGGGAAAACCGGTCGTACCGCTCGAAAAATAAATTGCAGAAAAGTCCTCGTCCGAAATTTCTATCTGCGGTTTATCTGCGCTCTCCTCTTTTATAAGTTTTTCAAAGTCGAGAGCAAACGTCGGACAATCTTCGCCTACGAAATACAAGGATTTAACCTTGGGAATCTCACTGCAAATATTTTCCACTCTTCCTATGAATTCTTTACCAAAAACTAAAACGTCAGCGTCCGCCAAATCCAAACAATATTTAATTTCGTCGGACGAATATCTATAGTTCAAAGGAACGGCAAGCGCGCCTGCTTTGAGCGTTCCGAAATATATCGGCAACCACTCCAAGCAATTCATTAAAAGTATAGCAACTTTGTCACCCTTTTTTATTCCTTTTGAAATCAAAAAATTAGCGATTTTATTCGCTTTGTCGTCAAACTCTTTCCAAGTTAGTTCTTTTCTATAACTAGGAGAGTGAGAAGGCTCAACGAGAGAGTAATCTTTCCAAGTGATTCTCGCTTGTTCTTTTAAATCAGGGTTAACTTCAACTAGACAAACTTCCTCTCCGTAAAGTTTGGCGTTCTTTTCTAAAAATTGTGTAATGGGCATTTTTCTTCCTCAACGTTACGTTATAACTATAATAGGATATAATAAAAAGTAAATAAAGTCAATAAAAAGGGCTAATTCATCCTCTCTTTTATCGCCAAAGCAACGCAATCGGCAATATCTCTGGCGAGCGTTCCGTATTGACCAAATTTTTTCTCCGCCTCTCGTGCGCTAACTCCGTGAATATAGGAGGCTTTTTCCATAGCGC
>JAZQYG010000068.1:0-12408 GCA_045633305.1 Clostridia bacterium
TCTAAACTGAGCGCGTCCTCGTTTCTATCCATAAGAGCGGATAATTTGTCCCTAGTGTCGATAACTTCAAGAAGATTTTTGACTTTGCCGATATCTTCGGCATATTCGGGATAATCAAGTATTTTTCTGCTACCCTCTAAATAGACGCCGTCACCTTGAGCGTTATTTTTTTGTATTATTTCGAGCACGCTTTCAAATAGTTTGCGAAATTTATTGAGTTCTCCGTCAACCATTTCAAGAGGCATCTCTATCTCTTTGAGTTGTTTACCCGAAAAAATATTATTTAATAAATCTCCCGCTACCTCTACGTAGGTATCTCCTACGTCCTCGGGAAGAGAAACTACGTGGTCTCTTATTATTCCAGAATCGGTAATGACTATTACTAGCGCCGTTCCATCGCGAAGGTCAACAAGTTTTATCTCTTTAATTATAACGTTTTCTACGCTTTTGAGAAGAATTACCGAAGTATAATTAGTAATATCACTAATAACTTTTGCCGTTCTTCTTACTATATCTTCAACTTTTACGATTTTACCGTCTAAATACGTCTTAATTTGTCGCATTTCAGATGGAGACAAATTCTTCTTTTGCATAAGTTTGTCTACGTAAAGTTTGTACGCTTTTTTAGAAGGGACTCTACCCGCCGAAACGTGAGGTTGAATCAAATATCCCATATCCTCAAGTGCGGATAGTTCGCTTCTTATGGTTGCAGGAGAAAGCATAGGAAGATACTTCTGTTGTATTTCCTTACTGCTAACAGGCTCGGCCTGCGCAATATACTCGTCTACAACGGCGTGTAATATTTTGATTTTTCTTTCGCTAATTCCACTCATTTTTCTTCAAAATTTGTCACTTGGACTTCGAGAGTGTTAGCACTCGCTCGTTTTGAGTGCTAACACGTTAAATTATACTCCGATTAGAAATATTGTCAACCGTTTTATAGTACTTTTTATAAAATTTTTAGCCTTTTTCACCTTGACTATCTTTTTGTTTTATATTGCTTATAAAAAACAAAATTCCAAGCAAAATCAAGAAAATTCCAAAGCCTTTTTTTAGAAAATCAGAATTTGTATTGATTGCAAGAAAAGATGCAAAAATAGCCGTAATTATAGCGGGAATTATGATATATCCTATGCTCTCAAAACGCAATAATCCTTGTTTTTTATGCAAAATAAGAGCAACCGTCGCCATAGGCAAAAAACTAATAAGATTATACGCTTGCGCCTCTTTTTGTCCTACTTGCAAAAATATCGTCAAAAGGGGTATCAAAAGAGTACCGCCTCCCATACCCATACCGCCTAATATTCCTCCTGCTAAGCCTGATAAAATATACCAAATTACCATAAAAGTTTAATTCCTCCCGCTACCATCAAAATTGAAAAAATAATACACAAGGCTTTACACGAAAGTTTTTTCAAAAGTAGACTCCCTGCAATTCCTCCTCCGATAAAACCGAGCCCGACGAAAAGCCCAACTGAAAAATCGTACACGCCTTTAATCAAATAAACCACTCCGCTCACTAAACAAAGTGGCAAAATTACGGCAATTGCCGTTGCGTGAGCCTCCTTTTCAGACAAATTTCCTACTTTCATAAGAAGGGGTACGACGAGCATACCTCCTCCGCCACCAAAAAATCCCGATAAAAAGCCCACGATAACGCCTCCTATCACGAAAAAAATCTTCTTTTTTACGTAGTTTTTGTTCTCTTTTTCCATCATAGTAATTAGTCTTTACAAAAAAAATAAAAAAACTACAATTTTATTTGCTTTAAGATTGTTTTTATTATATAATAATTAAGTATATTAATACTTTTACAAATTTCTATCAAAGGTGATTAATGATGAGAAAACAAAAAAAGAACAACTTTCTTAAACTAGCCGGACTGGTTATTCTCGTTTTGGCACTTGCGCTCTCTTTCGTTGCATGCGGTGAGCCCGAAACGCCTTCGGACGACGACGATAGCGCAACTGGTGTTACCGAAGTTACTCTTCCCGTTAAAAACGGAAACTTTGAGTACACAACGGGTACGAACTATCCCAAGACTCCTAAAAACTGGACCTACTCTACGGGATATATTCTCACATCTAGCGACGAGCCTCACGCATACAACGGTGTTATAGCAGTTGACGACGATTCGTTTAGCGCATACTCGGACTCTTATCATCTTTCCGCTAACCCTTCACAAAAAGGTACGGACGGATACGTTCTTATGCTCAACAACGTTTTGCCTTATCACACCGCGTACACCTCGGAAACGGTTACCATAACAAAAGGCAAATACTACGAACTCGTAGTTTACGTTAAGACTGCTCTTGCAGAAGGTGCAACAGGTGGCGCGTATATTTATCTTGAAAACGACGGAAGCACGCGTGTGTTCAAATCCTTCAATAAGGTTTCGGCAAGCGACTGGACTGCATACTCGTTCTGGATTGAGGCAAGCAAATCCTCTAATATGAGCGTAAACCTCAAACTTGCGCTCGGTAGTGGTGATGCTAAATATCACGCAGACCTCACCTCAGGTTCGGCATTTTTTGATTCGATTACAATCACTAAAAAAACCAAAGCCGAATACGATGCAATCGTAGAAGGAACGACGGTAAATGCTCTTAAATATTCTTTTGCATTACGTAACGCAGAGTTTACCGAAACTTCTTCCGACGTCGTTTCAACTAAACCCGTTACCCCTTACGACTGGACTTCTTACGTAGGTCGTGACGACAACGGCTCCTCTATTGCTCCTACTAGCGGACTTTATCGTGGTGTTATCAATACCACCTACGCACCTACTACGGGCGCGCTCAAAGACGATAATATTGAAATTACCCCCGCTGATAATTCCGCCGACAATAATATGCTTATGATTTATCTTTCCAACAAAGATAGACCTTCTGCATACTCTTATTATTCAAACGCAATCACCTTTGAATTTGATAAAGCGTACGAACTCACTTTCAAAGTTCGTACCGCAGGATTAAAAAATAAAGCAGGCGACAATATTGACGGAACGACTTCAGACCAAGGCGTTGCCGTAAAACTTGGAGAGGACATCACCCTCTTTAACAAAATTAATACTAACAAAACTTGGGAAACTTATACCGCTTATATTCTCGGCTCACCCACTCAACCCAAAAACTATTCTCTCTATTTCTGGCTTGGACAAGGCCATGAAGGAGACAAAGATAATTACGTTTCAGGCGCAGCGTTCTTTGACTCTATAACCCTCAAAGAAATCACGATTACTGAGTACAACTCCAAAACTGAATCTGAAAAAGTTAAAAAGTACGCTATGACGACGGAAAATCTTCTTACCGTTGCACCTTTTAGCGGAACTGACGCTGTCCCCACCTACTGGACTGGTGACTTCGTAGAAAACCACGGTGACGCTCTTACTCGTAAAACTATTCTTCGTACCGTTGACCTTAGCGCGTACGCGACCGATTCTCAACTCGAGAATAAGCAATTAACGGCGTCTGACCCTGGAATCCCCGTAAATAATAGAACTAACAAAAATCAAGCGATTGCTCTGTTTAACCAAACTGCAAACGCATACGAGGCTAACTTCACCACTAACTTTACTATCAAACCCAACCTTTCGTATAGACTTTCCTTCTGGGTAAAGACTGATTCTATAAAGGAAGGCAAAGGCGCAACCTTTACTCTCGTTAAAAACGACGAGGATAAAACCACGCTTGCTACTCTCTCTAATATAAATACTGAAACTTTTGAAGATGGAAAAGTAAAATCTAACGAGTGGACTGAGATAGTATTTGCAATTCAAGGAAATCAAACCGACTCTAACGAGGTAACGCTAAAAGTTGCTCTTGGTTCGGGTGATATGTACAATCCCGATTACCTCTCCGGAACGGTATTTATGAGCAATATGTACCTCGAATCTTTGACCGCAAAAGAGTACTCTAACGTAACCTCTTCAAGTTATATTGCTAAACACTCTTTCCGTCAAACTGCATCTACTCAAATCGTTAACGGTAATTTCAACAATATCGACGTTGATAAGAGCGAACTTAATGCAAACGGAAAACTTGACGGCAAACCCGGCGCAGTTCAAAGTTGGACTTCTGCTTTTGCAGACGACGCTCAAAATAAACTTGCCGATAACGTAGTTGCAGGTATTATCGATAAAGATTTGTACGATACTTCTCTTACCGAAGTTCAATCACTCGGCACTACCCCGTTCTTTAACGCAAGCGACGCAAGCGTATTCAACGGCGGACCTAACCTCTTGATGATATACAACAAGGTTGCAACCGAATACGGTTACACCTCCGCATCGTCAAGTCTTACCGCATCTTCTTACTACAAAGTTACGGTTAACGTAAAAACCGCAGGTAACGCTAAAGCAAAAATTATCGTTAAAAACGACGGCAAAGACACCGTTATTGATAACGTTGACACGCAAGGGGCTTGGAAAACCTACACCGTATTTATTAAAGTTGGTCTTAATAGTTCTAACGTCAAAGTTTATCTTGGTCTAAAATCTGAAGGCGCAGGCGTTGCTTTCTTCGATAACGCTAATTATACTTCAATCGACAAAGATACCTACAACAAGGCTACTGCAAACAATAGCGACGTGCTAAAAATCAACTTAAACTTCGATTCCTTCAATACTAGCGAAACCGAATTCCCTGCTAAGCCCGCAAACTACGACGGAAAAGTTTTAGGTACTGCTCCTTCCGCTAACACGGATTATGCAAGCGGTATACTTGACAAAAATCACGTTAACGCTGAAATCGAAGAAGTCTTCGCTCTTACTGCAAGCGACGTTATCCCCGTTGATGGAGCCGAACTTCTTGCAATCTATAATAAGAACGACACCGCATACGCATATACGAGTTCTTCGTACACCTTTAACGCTAACACCTTCTACAAGGTAACTGCAAACGTTAAAACGAAAGACCTTCAAGAAGGCGATAAAGCAAAAATTACTTTGACCCTCTCCTCTACCGAAACGGCTGTATTCTATTCAAACGATACCGCTTGGAAGACTTACACCTTCTACGTAAAGATGGACGATAGCGCTCTATCTGGAGTAACTATTAGCCTTGGACTTGGTGAATTCAACAAAGGCGACGACGGAAAAGCAATCACTGCGGATTATGCGAAAGGATACGCTTTCTTCGATGAAATAGGTATTGAGGAAATAGACGAGGCTACCTACACCGCGGGAGTTAACGCAATCACCGCTGAGACCACCGACGTTAAGAAAATCGACGTAGTCGTAGCAAATCAAAACGCAGATTCAGATGAGGACGATACGGATTCAGACGAATCACTCACCGCAGGCAACTCTCTCTCTGCTTGGGAAATAGTTGCAATCGTGAGCGCATCACTTCTTTCCGTTGCTTTGATTGCGGTAATGATAGTCGTATTCGTAAAAAGAGCACTTCCCAAAATGAAAGAGAAGAAAAACAAAAAATACAAAAAGCCCTCTTACGATAAACGAGCAAGCAAGGTAGCAACTAAAGACGACCTTGACAAGTTCAAAGATTAATTTCTAAATCAAAATGAAAAGCGTTGCAAAAAATTGCAACGCTTTTTTTATATGTTCGTATATATTCTATAAACTTTCACACACTACCTTCAAAGGAGGAGTATATGGTTATTATAAACGCTATATCTTTAATTTTGTTAGCTATAGGCGGACTAAACTGGGGACTAGTAGGTATATTTAAATGGAACTTAGTTGACGCCATTTTCGGTGTAGGAAGCGTTTTGAGTTCGATTATTTACGTACTCGTGGCGATTTCTGCAATATGGCTATTGTTTAACGCGTTTGCATCAAAAAGACTTACTTTTTGTACAAGTGAGTGTAATTGCGGTTGCGATAAACACGAAAACTATTAATCTAGACGATTATTCAAGGTCTAAGATTAAAAAAATTGCGTTCGAAAAATCGAACGCAATTTTTTTAGCGAATTTCTTTAACTTTTGCTGCTTTACCTTTGCGGTCTTGCAAATAGTAAAGTTTTGCACGTCTTACTCTACCCTTTCTTACAACGTCGATATGGTCGATTTTGGGAGAATGGAGAGGGAACGTTCTTTCTACGCCGATACCGAACGACAAACGACGAACGGTAAAAGTCTCTCTAATGCTTCCGTTCTTGCGACTGATAACAGTGCCTTCAAAAGCCTGAAGTCTTTCTCTCGTGCCCTCAACGACCTTAACGAAAACCTTAACGGTGTCGCCGATACGAATCTCGGGCAAATCGGTACGTAAACCTTCTTTTTCAATAGTATCGATAATATTCATTTGACTCTACCTCCTTATACGCAGTGTTCTTAATACGTGAAGTATCAGAGGACCACCCGAAGTCACCTAAGTATTTTAACATATTTATTATATTGAGGCAAGCGTTTTTGCCTTAATTTACAAAAATTTTTAAGCGCGAAACGCGTCCTCTATATGAGTAATCTTGCCGGCGTTGATTTCGATAACGTCAAAACGTAAAGTTTTATTAGCGTTTTCCTTTTTTGCCATAAAAAGCATTCCCGCGCGAACGTATCTTTTTATTCTAGCGGTATTAACCGCCTCAACTGCTCTGCCGAAAGAACTGTTTTCCCTATTCTTTACTTCGCAAAAAACTATCAAGTCGCTGGTTTTTGCTATAATATCAATCTCGACTCCTGCAATACAAGTATTACGAGAGAGAATTTTGTATCCCTTTCCTATTAAATACTCGCAAGCATCTTCTTCTCCTGCTATTCCGGTATACTTATTGTTCACGAGTAAAATTTCCTATAAAAGTTTTTCTATGTACGGGGGTTGGACCGTGCTCTTTGATTGCATCTATATGCATCTTGGTGCCGTATCCTTTATGCTTGGAAAATCCATACTCAGGATAAAGTTTATCATATTCGTCCATAAGTTTATCCCTTTCTACCTTAGCAATAATTGATGCGGACGCTATAGCGTAACTCGTTGCATCACCTTTTATAATAGCCCTCGTTTCCACGTCTAACTCTAGCTTTACCGCGTCAACGAGCACGAGGTCGGGTTTTATACTTAATCCTTCAAGAGCCTCTTTCATAGCCTTTTTTGTGGCTTGGAGAATATTAATCTCGTCAATTACCTCGTTATCTATCATTACAGAACGATAAGTTAGCGCTTTTTGTTTGATTTGCTCGTATAATAGTTCTCTCTTTTTTGGGGAAACCTTTTTGCTATCGTTAACTCCCTCTATCATCTCGTCAAGAGGCATTATAACAGCGCAAACTGATACGGGACCTGCAAGGGGTCCTCGTCCTGCCTCGTCGATTCCGCAAATATAGCGATATCCCGAGTCTAAAAGTTGTTTGTCGTGTTCAAAAAGTTCTTGAGTTTTCATTTTTCTAAACAGATTTTACCAAATTTTTGTTTGCGAAAAGCGTCCAAAAAGGCTTTTGCCGAGCGTTCAGAATCACACTCTCCTCCACGAAGTAAAAAACCTCTTTTTTTGCCAAAAGATAGAAGAATATCGTAGTTGCTTTGCTCTCTACTTGCGCCGAAGAGTTCTTCAAAATTGATGTTTTCCATCATTTTGAGTCTTTCAATAAGTTCGACGGCTAATTCTTCTACGTCTAATATATTATCGTTTATAGAACCGATAAAGGCAAGGTGAAGGGCAAGTTCTTGGTCTTCAAACGCAGGCCAAAGCGTGCCCGGCGTATCTAACAACTCTATATTTGAGGTGAGTCGTATCCATTGTTTACCACGGGTGACGCCCGGTCTATTTTGCGCGTCGGCTCTAGCGCCCTTACATAAACTGTTTATAAGGGTGGATTTACCACTATTCGGCACGCCTATTACCATAGCGCGTACAGTTTTGGTTATACCTTTTGCCTTGTATTTTTCAATTTTGGGAGAAAGAAGAGAATACAAACCTTCTTTTACTTTGTTTGCAAATTTTCCGTTTACGCTGTTTGACGAAACGACGATTTTGCCTTCGCTTTTTAGTTTGTTTATTATCGCGTTTTGGCTAGCCTCGTCAATCGTATCAATTTTATTAAGAACGTAAAGTCTGGGTTTAGTCGAAATTTTGTCAAAAGAGGGATTAAAACACGCCCTGTAAGCGCGCGCGTCTAACACGTAGATTATTGCATCTACGAGTTTTTCGTTTTCTTCCATCATTCTGACGGCTTTCGTCATATGTCCAGGGTACCATTGAATATGCATAATTATTTTTCCAAAAGGTCTGGTCTTCTTTCTTTTGTTATTTTTAAACTTTGTTCCCGTCTCCACGCCGTTATATTCGCGTGATGACCGGAAAGAAGTACGTCGGGTACGCTAACCCCACGAAAAGTTTGAGGTCTTGTGTACTGGGGATATTCAAGGAGTCCGTTGGTAAAACTTTCTTCGTCAAGTGATTCCATACTACCGAGTACGCCTTCGATATTTCTTGCGGTGGAATTGATAATTACCATGCAAGCAAGTTCTCCGCTCGTCAAAACGTAATCACCGATACTCATTTCTCTATCAATGAACATATCAAGCGCGCGTTGGTCAATCCCCTCGTAACTACCGCAAAGGAAAAGTAAATTCTCCTCTTTAGCAAGGCTCACCGCGTCACTTTGGGTAAGTGTTTTGCCCTTGGGAGACATATATATGCGGACACACTCGTGATTAGGGTCTACCGCCTCTATCGCTCTTGCAATAGGCTCAGGCGACATTACCATACCTGCTCCGCCTCCAAAAGGATAATCGTCAACGTGACGATGTTTATCGAGAGTATAATCACGGATATCCGTAATATTAATTTTTAATATTCCCTTTTCTACCGCATCACCTATAATGCCCGAAAAAAGCGGTGTAAACATATCGGGAAAAAGAGTTAAAATTTCAATCCTCATAAACGGTTATCTCCGAAAGTATCTTCTCGTCGACTTCAATTACGCCATTTTCCGTATCCGTGTTTATAATAAGTCCGGGAACGATAGGGAACATAATCTCGTATTTTTCTCTTTTTACGACGTAAACGTCCGTGCGAGTATTTTGTAATACGTCGACAAGTTTTCCGATTTTTTTTGCGCCCGTGACGATATCGCACCCCAAAAGGTCAACGATAAAATGCTTGTCCTCGGGAAGTTTTATCGCGTCTTTGCGCTCTACCGCGACGTATTCATCTCGCAAAAGTTCGGCAGAATTTCTATCTTCTACCCCCGCAAGTTTTGCATAAACGTAATCTCCCGTTATACGCAAAGATAGGACAGGCTTTGCCTGTCCTTTGACAATCAGATATTTAAGAGACTTAAACCTCGCCACGTTATCCGTGATAGGAAGAATTTTGACTTCACCTCGAATACCTTGAGGTTTAAGTATCTTGCCTACGTTTATTAGTCCTTTTTCTCGCAAATCTCTACGTTGCATTTTTTGCCCGTTTTTTGAGATGCTGCTTTGACTACCGCGCGGATTGCTTTTGCTATGCGTCCTTGCTTGCCGATAATCTTGCCCATATCTCCTTGCGGTACGGTTATGGTAAGTTCAACGAAACTACCTCTTTCAACTTCGGTAATTTCAACGTTTTCTCCGTCCTCAATTAAACTGTTTACGAGATAGGTAACAAGTTCCTTCATTATAAAACTCCGTTGTTTTTGAGAATCGTACGAACGGTATCGGTGGGTTGTGCGCCGTTACCTATCCATTTCTTCGCAAGTTCTACGTCGAGTTTGATTTCAGCGGGCTCTTTTACGGGGTTGTAGTAACCGAGTTGTTCGATATACTCACCGTCTCTTGCTTTGCGTGAATCCATAACTACGATACGGTAGAAAGGAGATTTTTTTGCGCCCATTCTCGTCAATCTGATTTTAACTGCCATTTTTTATGCCTCCAAAAAAGTTTTTTTATCAAAATCCGAAGGGAAGCCTGCCTCGCTTGCCACCCTTTTGAAATTGTTTCATCATTGTTTTGGTCGTTTCAAACTGTTTTAACAGTTGATTAACCTCTTGTATACTAGTTCCGCTACCTTGCGCTATTCTCTTACGACGGCTACCGTTTATTATATCGGGATTACGTCTTTCTTTGAGCGTCATTGAACGGATTATCGCTTTGTTTTTTTCAATCCTACTTTCGTCTATGTCGTCTTCGGATATTTTCATACGTGATAGCCCCGGTACCATACCCACGATATCGGCAAGTCTACCCATTTTCTTCATAGATTCGAATTGCATAAGAAAATCTTCAAGGTTAAAAGAGTTTTCTCTGAATTTTTTCTCCATGATTTTGGCATCTTCTTCCGAAATTGCCTCTTGAGCCTTTTCAATAAGGGATAATACGTCTCCCATACCGAGTATTCTCGACGCCATACGGTCTGGGTGGAAAGGCTCTAAATCGCCCGGTTTTTCGCCAGTACCTATAAGTTTTACGGGTTTGCCACAAACTGCTTTTATAGAAAGCGCCGCGCCACCTCTCGTATCACTGTCCATTTTGGTCAATATTACGCCCGTTATATCGAGGTCTTTATTAAAACTCTCTGCAACGGTTACCGCGTCTTGACCAGTCATTGCGTCTACGACGAGGAGTATCTCTTCGGGGGAAAGTTTCTTCTTGAGTTCTTTCAACTCTCCCATAAGTTCTTCATTGATATGAAGTCTACCCGCCGTATCCACGATTACCGTGTCGTAACCCTTTTTCTTCGCCTCGTCAATAGCGTGAGTTGCGATTTTTACGGGTTTACCAAGTCCCTCTTCATAAACTGGTACGTCTACGCTTTTGCCTACTACTTGCAACTGTTTAACCGCCGCCGGTCTATATACGTCGCAAGCAACGAGGAGAGGTTTTTTGCCTTGTTTGCGGAGCATTAAGGCAAGTTTTCCACACATAGTCGTCTTACCTGCGCCTTGAAGTCCGCACATCATATATACGGTGGGAGGCGCTGAACTTACTCCAAGTTTGGAGTGAGTGCTACCCATAAGTTCGATAAGTTCGTCGTTGACAATCTTGATAACTTGTTGGGCGGAAGTCAAATTTTTGAGGATATGCTCGCCTATCGCTTTTTCACTAACTTTATTTATAAAATCCTTGGCAACTGCGTAATTTACGTCCGCTTCGAGCAAGGCTACGCGCACCTCACGCATTGCTTGCTTGATTTCAAGTTCGGTAAGCGCGGTGCGGTTTTTAAGTTTGGAAAACACGTGGTTTATCTTTTCGCTAAGTCCCGAAAAAAGAGCCATTTACTCCTCCAGTTCGCCTATGATTTTTATAAGAGCGTCTTTTTGCTCGCCCTCTATCTTATTTGCAATTAAACTTAATCGTTGACAAAGAGCGTCGATTTTTGCCCCAAAGCCAAGTTTTTCCTCCGCGTCAAGCAAAGTTTTTTCTGCTCTCGTCAAAAAATCTCGTACGCCTTGTCTAGTTACACCCATCTCAACTGAAAGTTCGCCAAGGGACATATCACAGTTATAGTATAGTTCCAAAGCCTCTCTTTGCTTTTCAGTCAAAAGTCCTCCGTAGAGAGAACTCAATTTATTGAGTTTAAGCGTCTTTTCTAACACAATACGCTCCTCTGTAAAGGTGATTGCCTTTACAGTATATAGACCGTAAAGGCAATTGTCAAGCAAAATTAATCTATTTTTAATATTTGTTTCAAATACGCGCCAGTAAAACTTTCTTTTACTTTTGCAACTTCTTCGGGCGTACCCATCGCTACAAGCGTACCACCCTTATCTCCCCCTTCGGGTCCTAAATCTACGATATAGTCTGAAACCTTTATAACGTCGAGATTGTGTTCAATTACAATCACCGTATTACCACCTGCAACTAAACGCCTCAAAATAGTAACCAGTTTATCAACGTCAGCAACGTGTAATCCCGTAGTCGGCTCGTCAAGAATATAAACCGTTCTACCAGTACTGCGTTTGGATAGTTCGGTAGCAAGTTTTACCCTTTGAGCCTCTCCTCCTGATAGCGTAGTTGCGGGTTGACCTAATTTGATATAACCAAGACCAACGTCGTAAAGCGTTTTTATCTTATTATATATAGAGGGTATATTTTGGAAAAACTCCGTCGCCTCTTCAACCGTCATATCAAGTACGTCGAAAATGCTTTTTCCTTTGTATTTGACCTCTAAAGTTTCTCTGTTGTATCTTTTGCCTTTACATACGTCGCAAGGAACGTAAACGTCGGGCAAGAAGTTCATTTCAATTTTTAGTATTCCGTCACCTTTGCAGTTTTCGCATCTTCCGCCAGATACGTTAAAACTGAATCGTCCAGAATTATATCCCCTTGCTTTTGCGTCGGGAGTAGATGCAAATAAATCTCTTATTGCATTGAATACACCCGTGTAAGTTGCAGGATTCGAGCGTGGCGTTCTACCGATAGGACTTTGGTCGATTGCAATTATTTTGTCAAAATATTCAACGCCCGTTATCTCGTCGCATTTGCCACTTACTACCTTCTTCGCGCCGTTGAGTCTTTCG
>JAZQYG010000069.1:0-5314 GCA_045633305.1 Clostridia bacterium
ATAAATCCGTCCGAAAAAAGGGCGTTTTCTTCCAAAATATCTCCGTGTTGACAAAAAAGAGTAGAGGAAAAAGATTGTTCGCTTTTTGTAAAGGCTAAATATCTGTTTGACGGCAGTCTTAAAATTTTTCCTTCTTCTCCCTCAGAAAAAGAGGTGTCCCACACTTTTTTGCCCGAAATGCAAGCGCCTTTGAAGTTTATCCTTTCTCCGTTTTTATATAAAAACGCGTATCCGATATCCCCCGAAAAAAGGGCGGGGACACAGTCGAGCGCCGTAGCGTTATTAAAGTTGACGGAGTCAAATTCTCTTGAATTTTTTTGCGCTTTTAGTAAAATAGTTTTATTTTGAGTTTGACTGGTCAAAAGAGCAATAAGCGAGTCTCCTATTTCGGAAAAATCTAAACAATCGAAAGGTTCGTCAAAAAGAAAAGTTGTCGTTTGGTTGAAATTTTCGTCAATAAAAAACAAAGAGGTACAGTCTTTCCCTGAGCCAAGCACGTACACGCCCTCTTGACAAACTAATATACGCCCCTTTGTGAAAGTGGGCAAAGTGACGCTTTTGGTTAATTCAAGCGACAGGTCAAAGAAAGAAAGAGTACAAAAAGAGGTGCACCTTGATAGCACCAAAATTTTGTCAGAGGCTATTGCAGAGTGAATAAAGGATAGACTATTTTCAATCTTTACGACCTTTTCAAGAGTGCCCGCCTCGTTTGACTTTGAAATGAAAACTACTCCCGATAAATTTATAAAATCGTAATCGAAAGAGGTACTTTCGCCCACCATAAAATTATTGTCGTACAAACAAAAGATAGCACTACAACTTTCGGAGTTTGAACCGCAAATGGACTGAATATATCCACTTTCGCCAAAGGGAGAAGAAAGGGCAAGTTTTGGGAATTTGGTTTCGGGCAAAGTTTGGCTTTCTGAAAAAGTTTGCTCTACCTTTTCTTCGCTTTTTAAATTGCTAAGCGGTTTGGTGGACGAAAAAATTGATAGTATAAGTATTATTGATATGACCGCAACGGCGGAAAATTTGTATAAATTTTTCATAATTGCTTTGAGTTTAGCATCTAAAAGCAGAGAAGGACTGTCATAAATAGATAATTTTTGAAAATCTTTGTCAAAACCTATGAAAAATAGTTGATTTTTTTAAAAAAAGATAATAGAATCTTATAGAAATCGTCAAACGACGTTTGCAGGAAACGTAATTGACCGAAGGAGTAACACTCTCAGGTGCGCTTAGCGCAAAGACTGCAAACTGATGACACTCTGGAGAATCCCGAAAGGGTACCGAAGGTGCAAAGCGCAAGCTAATCTCTCAGGTAAAAGGACAGATGAAATTTCGCAAATCTTATTTTGTGTTTTTTTCTCCAGAGTCAATATTTTGTTGACTCTTTTTTTGTATTAAATTTTTTAGGAGATATTATGGAACTTCTTGAACAAATCGTCGCAGTTATAGGCGACAACGTTAGTTTAATACTTACCGTTCTCATTTTTGTGGTAGGTATATTTATGACCGTAAGATTTCGTTTCGGTCAAGCGCGTCATCTTGGAAAAGGTATGAAAAATCTCTTCACTGAAGAGAAGGGCGCAAAAGGCGACGTATCCAGTTTCGGCGCGTTTTGTACGGCGCTATCGGCAACTATCGGTACGGGTAATATCGTGGGTGTTGCTACGGCAATTTGCGCGGGTGGACCGGGCGCTCTCTTCTGGATGCTTATTGCTGCCGTTTTCGGTATGGCAACAAAGTACGCAGAGTGTTTGCTTGCAGTTAAATATCGTAGACAATTATCCGACGGCTCTTTCGTTGGCGGACCTTTCCTTTATATAGAAGACGGACTCGGAAAGAAATGGAAACCCCTTGCAATTTTCTTTGCAGTGTGCGGTGCGCTTTGTTGTTTGATGGGCGTTGGTTCTTTCTCTCAAATCAACAGTATGAGTTCTGCGCTCAACGTTATGATTCCCTCAAGCGTTGCCATCACTATCGGTGGAGCAAGCATAACTTGGACTATGATTATAGGCGGATTTATTTTAAGTTCGATAATTGCTATCGTTATTCTTGGAGGACTTAAGAGAATTTCAAAAATAAGCGAAATCCTCGTTCCTTTTATGGCAATTTTATACGTAGTTCTTTGCTTGTTCGTACTCGGAGCAAACGTTACTCTTATCCCCGAGGCGTTCAGACAAATCGTAGTAGGCGCGTTCAATCCTCAAGCGATTGCAGGTGGCGCGGCTGGAACGTTTATCGTTGCTATGCAAAAAGGTGTTGCAAGAGGAATCTTCTCAAACGAGGCAGGTCTTGGCTCTGCGCCTATTGCCGCTGCCGCTGCAAGAACTAACAGCGCAGTAAGACAAGGTCTTATCGGTATGACGGGCGTATTTTTCGATACCATTATCATTTGTACCCTTACCGGTCTTACCGTAGTAATCACGGGCGCTTGGAATATGGGACTCGAAGGATTCAACGTAACTGCAGTTGCTTTCGTTGACGCTATTCCTTTCCTTCCTGCTCAACTGGTTGAAATCGTGCTTTCTATATGTCTTTTGATATTTGCTTTCACCACTATACTTGGCTGGAACTATTACGGCGACAGATGTATATCCTACATAACCAAAGACAACAAAAAGTGGAGAAAGGCTTTCAAAATTATTCACATCGTACTTGTTTTCGTAGGACCTTACCTCACCGTATCACTCGTATGGAACATAGCGGACGTACTTAACAGTTTTATGGCGTTCCCCAACCTTATTGCTCTCGTTTTGCTTTCGGGCATTGTTGTAAAAGAAACGAAAGAATATTTCAAAAAGAGAAAAGAAGAGAAACAAAATCAATTAAACTAATTTCCTTATCACAAAAGATAAACGTACGAAAAAATGGCAAACGTATAAGTTTGCCATTTTTTCAAAAAATCTACTTGAATAATAACTGTTTATATGATAATATAATTTTATAACGTTAAAGGAGAAACGCATGCTTTCTATTCATAATCTTTCCAAAACTTATAAGGGAAACAAAAAAGCAGTAAACAATCTTTCTCTTGAGGTAAAAGCAGGAGATATATATGGATTTATCGGACATAACGGGGCGGGCAAAACAACTACCCTCAAATGTATTGCGGGTATTATAGATTTCGAGGAGGGCGAAATCAAAGTGGACGGATATAGCGTAACGGATAGCCCTATTGAAGCAAAAAAGAGAATAGCCTATATTCCCGACAATCCCGATATTTACGAGTTTTTGAGCGGTTTACAATATTTGAATTTTATTGCAGATATATTTAACGTAGAAAAAGAGGAAAGAGGGCAGTTGATTGAAAAATACTCCACTCTTTTTGGGATAAAAGACGTGCTTGCAAATCCCGTTTCTTCTTATTCGCACGGCATGAAACAAAAACTTGCAGTTCTATCTGCCCTTATTCATAAACCTAAACTCATGATTCTTGACGAACCTTTCGTTGGGCTCGACCCAAAAGCCGCCCACGACGTAAAAGAAATTATGAAAGAGTTCGTAAAAGAGGGCGGAGCGATATTTTTTTCCACTCACGTTCTCGACACTGCGGAAAAACTTTGCAATAAAGTTGCCGTAATCAAAGACGGCGAAATCGTAGTTTCGGGCGATATGGACGCCTTAACGGACAACAAATCACTTGAAAGCGTATTTATGGAGACGATAGATAATGCTTAAAGAGATAGGATTGCTTTTAAAACTGAAATTTAGTAATTTCTTTGGCGTAAAGAAAGCAAAGACGGGCAAAGAAAAAGCAATTTTCGTAGCGGTATGCATTGCTATGGTGCTCGTATTTGCCGTGCTTTGTTTGTACGTGGGACTTATGAGTTATCTGTTTTGTTTAACGGGAGTAGGATTACTCGTTCCCGCCGTGCTTTGCATGGTGACAACGCTCATACTCTTTTTCTTCACGGTCGTAAAAGCAGGTTCGGATTTATTTGATTTGCGCTCGTATGAAATGCTTGCGCCCTATCCACTTAAAAAAAGTTCGATAATTGCGTCAAAACTTTTGGGAACGTACATATTAGACGCTTTGATTTCTCTACTCGTTTTTATTTCGGGAGGGGTAGGCGTAGTGCTATTTAGCGCGCCCACGTTTGTGTTTTATCCTATGATGATAATAGGCGCACTCCTAACTCCGATTCTGCCTATTTGTCTTGCTTCGTTTATAGGCGCGGGAGTTAGCGCTTTGACGTCGAGATTAAAAAATGCAAAAATTATAGGCGCATTTGTTATGATGGCGCTTTCGGTTGGAATAATTTTTATTACTTCCTCCACTCCAGAAGATATGAGCAAGGATATGCTCGTAAACGCTATAAAATCAATCTCTGGAATCGTTGCGGGAGTTTATCCTCCTGCGATTTGGCTCTCCGAGGGCGTATGGGGACTGAACTGGCTCAACTTTGCTCTTTTCGTACTATTGTCTTTTGCCGTTTGTATAGGTTTCGTAATAGTGTTTGCAAAGGTCTACAAAAGGGTTTGCACGGCGCTATCTTCGGTCTACAACAAAAAAGTAAAAGTGGATTTGTCGAAAGCAAAAACGAGTTCACCACTTTTTGCGCTATACAAAAAAGAAATAAAAAGACTCTTTTCTTCAAGTATTTATATGATGAATACCTTGATGGGAAATTTGATGGCTATAATTCTTTGCGTGGTCCTAATTTTTTCAGGAAGTTCTATTTCGGGTGTAGGTATGGACTTGAGTTTTATGGGACTACTGCTCGCGTCTATAATGGGTATGGTTATTTGTATGATGCCGACTACTGCTTGCGGATTGTCGATAGAAGGGAAAAACTGGGATTTATTAAAATCTCTTCCCGTGGGGGCAAAAGCGATACTTGATGCAAAAATTTTATTAAATTTGACTTTTGCAATTCCTTGCGCAATTTTCTGCTCGATTGCCCTTGCTCTTTCTCCTATTTGCGCGGGCGTTCCGATTTGGTTTATTCTCGTGTTGCCACTTTGTTTCGTTTTGTTTATGAGCGTAACCTCAATGGCGATAAACGTAAAAGCGCCCACGTTTAACTGGTCTACCGAAACTCAAGTGGTTAAACAATCAAAATCGGTATTGTTTTGTATGATAGCAGATTTCGTCGTTGGAATTATATGCGCAGGCGTTACGCTTTTGGCGGGGCTCGTAGGTATGATAATCTTGCCGATAGCCTTAATTGCTTTCGGCGCAATAATATATAACGCCCTATCGCGTATTGAACTGAAGAAAATAGTTTAAGAGTAATTTGAACACACCCAAAAGCATACGCTTTATGGAGTTCCTATAAGGGAATTTTAATTTAACACAAAAGTGTAG
>JAZQYG010000070.1:0-9961 GCA_045633305.1 Clostridia bacterium
ATAAACGATTCCGATAATCATAGTCAAAAGACCGGAAAGCACGGCGATACGTTTGTCAAACTTTTTAACCACCCACATCCATAAAGGTTGAGAAAAAATGGTCATCAAAAACAATAGCGCAACGAGAGCATACATCGACATCGTTTCAAGTTTGAACGAATACGTAAACAAATGGAATCCCGCAGAAGTCAAAAAGGCGGTTGCAACTAGGGATATTGAATACGCAAGTATTAAATTTCTATATATAGGTTTTTTGAGAACTTTGAAAAAGTCCGTAAATATACTCTTGAAAGATTTTCTCGCTGGAACGACTTCGTTTTGCAGTTTTGCTTTGAGTCTCGGCACTTGAGAAAAAGAGCCCATAAAACTTATCATACCGCAAATAAACAGTACGCTACTTGCAATATAAGCCATATTCGTATAACTTGCAGGGTTATATCTACCGTCTGGGAAATTAGGCGTAGGCGACTGCAAAACACTCATCAAAACGGTAGGAAGTATAGTTCCTATAAGCAAAAATACCGACCTTACGCTTTGGATAGTCGTTCTCTCGTTATAGTCACTTGAAATTTCCACGGATAACGCGGAGTTTGGCGTGTTGAAAAAGGTCGTACAAAGGTTAAACATTATAAGCGATAGCACGAACCAGAAAAATTTGACAACGGGCGCAGAATTAATAGGTACGTTCCACAAAAATACGTTGACGAGCGCCATACCGAATATCGATATGAATATGTACCAGTGTCTACGACCGAAAAGTTTACTTCTTTTTCTATCCGAAAAATAACCAACGATAGGGTCGGTTATAGCGTCCCAAACCGTAGCAAGAGAGTACGCAAGGCCCATCAAAGTTCCCGGTACACCGCAAACCGCCGTACCGAAAAACATGAAGAAACTTGCTATCGTATTAGTCACTAGACTAAATCCCAAATCTCCCGCTCCGTACAAGGCTTTGCCCGTTTTGGTTAGTATAGGTTCTTTTTTAAGAGAAATGTTTTTCAATTTCTTTTTTCTATCTCCTTCGACTCACCGTTTTCAAATAAATACGCCTTGCCTTCTCCGATTGAACAGATGAGTTTTTCGTCTTCAAAGTATACTCCACAGTCGTTTTCGATACAAAGGGCTTTTGAAAAGTTTCCTTTCATCTTTTGCCAACTGTCTATTCTATCCTTTTCACTATAGTGAGGTACACAAATGCCTTCAAGTACTCCAAGCCCGTCCAAAATGGCGTACTCGTCGCTCTTGCCTTCAATTTGCATATAATCACTATGCGCTTTTTCAAACCAACATATAGCGCCCGCCGAAAGTCCGCAAAGTACTACCCCTCTATGGTACGCCTCAAGTATCATTTTGTCAAGTCCGCACTTTTTCCACTCTTCCAGCATATACGCAGTATCTCCACCTCCAACGTAGATGATATCCGCCTTTTCAAACTTTTCAGCTATATGCTCCATCGTCATCTCGTTTTTGGTGATAATTGCAAGGTCCACCTTACAATCAAGTTTAGACGTGTACGTTTTGCGAAAACTGTTAAAATACGGTTTACTGTCGTGACTTGCAGTAGGAATAAATAAAGCGTAGGTACGCTTTTCGGGATTTTTGACAAGCCCCGCTATAAAAGTGTCTACGGTGAGCGTGGTGTGGTTACGTATCTCTCCTCCGCCTATGGCAACTAATCTTCTCATAAATAAAAACGGGATTACGCATCGCGCAATCCCTCTTTCTCCTTGATTATTCTCTGGTTGCAATCGCACCGTCTACCGATTTGATTGCGCCGATTATGATAGCGCTCGCTTTTTCTTCGTTTGTGTCTACAGCGTAGTCAATGAGCCGTTTCTTCATCTCGGCGAGTTCTTCTTTCGTCGTTTCACTATCCGCGCAAGCAGATTCAACCTTTCGTATAAATTTAGCAAGTTCTTCCGCTTTTGCAATTTGTTCACGCTCAGCGGTAATTAGTGCAACGCCTTGTTCTTCAAGCGCGCTCGAAAGCGGTCCTTTAACCTCGTAAAGTTCCACTTTTTCATCTAAAAGCACTTGGAATCTACGGAAAAGTCTAAAAATCTTGGACTCACCACGATTCAATACCAAAGTCAACACGGTATATACAAATACGGCAGGTATCGCACTAAAAGCGGTAACCGTCCAAGCAAGAGGGTCGCCTATCCAAGATAGCAAGCCTAAAACCATAAGTTCAAAGACTGACGCAATAAATAAATAAACGGTCAAAAAGGTCTTTTTCTTATTGCCGACCATAGGAACTCTCAAACAATCGTATTCGGTTATGAATTCACTAGGATAGCCTATTTTGTTTTGTTTATAATATCCCCAACCGAGTCTAACGGAATCGGGAAAACGAGTAATAATCTTATTAAATTGAGAAATAGTGCTATCGTTAACTACGTTTGTCGAGAGGAATTTATTTGCGCGAATCAAACTGCGTTTAAATTTTGCAACGCCACCCAAAAGGTCGCTGAATAAAAACACCAGTAAAATCACCACGTAAAAAGCAATGGACAAAACGAATAAAAGTTCTGCACTAATAAGTCCTATTACTGCTCCGCCCACGTTTTTAGCAAGATTAATAACATAGTCGATTATCGCGTTCATATAATCACTCCCATAATAATTAAATTATACCATTTCACTTAATAAAATGCAACAAATTTCAAAAAAATCCCTTTTTGAAAAGGGATTTTTTTGAAGAACTTTGTATTGTTTTGAAAATTTTTTCTAACTATAATAATACGTTTGTTTTAACACGTATCCACTTGGACAAATAAGACCAGTTTCTGCACCTGTCTTTTTTATAGTTAACTCTTCAAAATTAAAATTTGTTTGCGTATCGTTTGTTTTTTGATATAAGTTTTTATTTATCGAGACAACTAGTTTATTGTTTACGTACTTTACTCTTATTGCTAAGGTCTTTTCTGCTCCTTCTCTCGCATAATATGCATTGTTAAAATCTTTCACGCTTGTTCCGTTAACTAAAATCGCATCTAACATAACGTCCGAAAAATCAGAGTGGTTCATCTCTGTATACGAAACCGTATTATTAAAATACGTTTCTACGTCAATACACTCTTGACCTTGTATAACCTTGCTTACAAGAGGCGTTAATTTTGTGCTAACCGAAGTAATTTTACAAGTAAGCACGCCATCACCATTGATATTAAATGCCCCAGCGTTTGAAATAGGTTGTTCACTATCAATCATAGAGGCTACGGGAGTGCCGTTAATATTAACGAAAACCATAGTTTGTTGAGAATTTAAATCAACACAACCAAACTCAAATACGTAATTAGTATCTTGTTCGTATCCCCAATATCCACTCGTAACTAAATTTCCGCTTTTGTAAATTTCAATAGCGCCTACTTGTCCTATTCTAAAAACGTATCCTTTTTGCTCTAAGTTTGGTGAATTTGCTCTATCAAAACCACTTGCACGCATAGCAACCCATACGTTTGAACCACCACCAAAATTAGACCAGTTCATATTACACTCAACAGAATAATTCTTAAGTCCTTGCGTCCAACCTATCGTACCACTGTTCAACGTTATATTTTTATATTTGTCGTATTGAGCCCCCACGTCCGTGCAATTAGGATAATCGCCAAGCGTAGAGAGAGTGTAGGTATAATAGTTAGGAATTATTTCCTTTTTAGTTGAAAAAAGTCTTGCGCTCGTTCCGCCGTCACCACAAATATTAAACCAATTACCCGTAAGATAAGGGTCTTGACTATCCGTTGCGTTAAGAATTTCAGTGTCGTTAACGCTAAAATATATTTTTACGTTGCCCGCGTCGTTATACGCGCCGAGTTTAAAACGGTACTTAATCCCCTCGGAAAAGCCACTTATACTTCCCGTAATAGGAGTAGACAAATTAGGTTTCCATACCTCGACTGCGCCAGATGCGTAAACAACAATTGAATAACCTTTTTGTGTTAGGTTCGGCGATTGAGTTCTATCGAAACCGTTTGCCTTAAAAGTCATACTAAACCAACCGGGGAATCTAATATAGTCGAAAATAATATCGAATTCGAGCAAACTGTTGGACTGGTCGTAATTGTATCCGATTGTGTTTCCACTACTTGCGTATTTGAGCATACCATCATCATAATATGCACCAGTTCCCGCAATCGTTGCGTTACCTAAATCTGAAAGCGTTTTTACTTCTATATCGAGAGATTGTGGAGCATTTTCGCCCACGGCTACGACAAGCCCAAACAACAAACCAACAATGGTTATAATCGCTATGATAAACGCTACTCGTGTTTTTTTCATTTCAATACCTCCACGAGTATACCCTCTCCTCCGCTAAGATTAAAGCCTATACTTCTTACGTTATTTTTAGTAATTTGTCCAACCATATTATCTTGCGTAACGTAATTTAAACTGGTAAGTCTAACGTTTACGTTACTAGTAAAATCTGCTTTAAAAGTCTTAATTCCCGAATCTACGGAATTATTAACAATATAATAAACGTCATTGCCGTTTTGTTCAAAACAACCCACGAACGCATCTCCACTTACGTTACGAAGTTTCCCATAACTATAAAGCACGTCTTCTGCAATAAGCGCAAGATGTTGATTTCCAAATTGCATAACGCCCTTATGTTCAGCAGTCATAAGAACGTGGTCAATTAATTTAATTTGTTCGTTTATTTGTTGAATTCGGTAATAATTATCGGTAAGCGCTCCGTTAAAAGATACTAAGCCTTGGCTACGAGAATTACTTTGGTCCTTCCATGAATTTATATCAGGACTTCCAGCCCCATCGTTCCAATAAGTATAATATTGAACACCCTTAGCGCCATAAGCAAGACTTGTATTAACCGTCCAGCGAGTTTGCTTCAAAGGAACACTATCCCAAGTATAGATATGGTCATGAGAAGCGACTGTCACCCAAAAAGGTATATTATACTGCTTTGCGTACTTTCTAAACATAGAAAGAGACTTAATATAAGTACCTTCTTTACCATTAGAATTTGCATCAGCAATCGACGAATCTGGTTTAGTTAAAACGTAACAATCGTAAGCAAGCACCGTAGGACTGACTTTTTGCAAATATTGTTGTACGTAACTATCGTATTGTTCCCACGTCGAAGATTGGGTGCTATTAGAAAATCCAAGTTGTGTTTGATTTGCGCCTTTTGGGAAGAGATTAGTATACATTATTCTTTTATTATTAGTGATTTCCCTTATTGCGGAATTGACTACACCCATTTGGTCGAAACAATGAATATTTGGCTCATCTCTCACAGCAACACCACCAAACGCAGGACTTTCAAAATAAAAATCATCACTCATTTCTTGCAAAAAGTAATCCTTAGTCGGAACGTTTTGTTGAGGAAAATCAAAACTTGAACGATATGCATTATCACATACAAAATAAGTGAGGTTTAATTCTTCACAAATTTCAATCGCCTTTCTAACCTCAGCATTATGCAAAGGCACTTTTTCATAAAGGCCCGATAGAATATTAAATCCAGCGTCTTTGTATGCTTGTACGTTCGCCCTTGTTAAGAAACTTGGCGTTATCGTTCCTATAGGATTTCCGGGAACGCCCATATATCCTAAAATAGGCATTTCAATTTGTTCATTGATATATTCAAAATCATATTTAATAAGTGGTTCATTTGCAGACACATCGTTTGAAGCGTTTGCAAAATTGAAGGTTGGGATTGGCGCAAAATTGAACAATCCCAACACAACAATCATTAAACTTACAATCGTTTTAGTTGCTTTTCTCATCTTTTTCCTTGTCTCTTTTATTCAACTTTTTCGTTATCGTTTTCTTTATTATAGTTTGCTTTTTTCTTCGCGCGCTTTTTAAAAATTACAATACCAGTAACTGCTCCGCCTAAAAGTAATGCTCCGCCTACTGCTCCTATAATTATCCACAAAGAAGAGTTGCCATCATTATTCGTTGAATCGTTCCCATCACCTGAATCGTTATTCGTTGCATCACTTACAAGATTTAAAGTAATCATCTGAGAATCAATTCCGTTAACAACAACTTTAATTTCAACTTTACCAACTTTTAATATGGTAAGTTCTCCCGAATTTGACAAAGTAACGCAATCCGCGCCACTCAAGACAACGTATTCTACACTTTCTATTTCTCCTACGACGTCTTCATCAACCTCATATGAAAGTTGAATTGAACTTCCTACCCAAACCTGCGAGTTATTAGCTACGCCACTCAAACTTACTTTGTCCAAAACAGTTATTTCAATCGTTGCTTCATAAATATTATCAATAACTGCTTTTATCGTTGCTGTGCCAGCCTTTTTAGACGTGAATTGGCCATTTTCATTTATAGAAATGCAATCTTGTCCACTAACGACACTCCATACCACGCTTGTATAAGTATAATCAGCGTTAAACATAACTTCTGCTTGTTCAGTTTTGTTAATGAACATCTCATCATTTGCAATAATCGTAGGTATAAGTTTTTCAATAGCAATTTCTAATCCTTCGTCATCATCAAACAAGGTATTGTTAACTTTAATTTTATACTTAAACGTACCTTCTTTTATTGCAGTAATAGTCATACCGTTAATAGTAACGCAATCTCCACCGGATACTGTGATTATTTCGGCAGATTCAACGGTCACACCTCCCTGAGAAATGCTCGGAGAAAGCGTCACGCTTTGACCTACGTATAAATCGCCCAGAAAATCGTTTTGTACTATAACAATCGGCTTTTCAATGGAAATATTAGTGACCGCGCTCACTGCTTGGAAGGTTTCTCCAGTTACGTAAACTTTAAGTCCAACTATACCAGGATTAGAACCTACGGTCAAAATTCCAGTTGTCGCATCAAGAGTTGCAAATTCCCCACCTGAAACAATTTCAAATAAAACTACTATTTCTTCGTTGGGAAGGTCGCAATTTGCACCATAGAACATATTCATATCGTACCTTCCACCAAAAGCAAATGAACCAACTTTGTTAATGAATACTTTTGGAATCACGGTTATTAAGTATTCCTCGGTTTTCGCTCCGTTAACCGTTGCAAAAACTTTGACCGTTCCTGCTTTTAGAGCAGTTATTTCACCCGTAGTTTCATTGATAGTAGCCTCACCGCTTACGTTTACAACACCAAAAGTTTTGGAAATAATAGCGCTATCGTCGCTCATTTTAGCGTCAATAGAAATTTTTGCTCCGCCAACTATAATTGGTTCAGTTGGCAAATCAATCAAGATAGGCGCTATAACCGCGCAATTAATAGCCGTGCTTTGTGCACTAAACGTTTCACCGATTAAGGTCACCTTTATCGAGAACTGTCCGACGTTGATAGTACTAACTACTCCACTCGTTGCGTTAACCGTAGCAACGTCATTTCCCGTTACGATTTCCCAAGTCGCGGTAATCGTTTCTTCAGGCAAGGGACAATTTACCGTATATTGCATTGTAGCAGTTTGTCCTTTTATTATTGAAGAGGAAAGTTCATTTACTGTGATAACGGGAAGAATCGTTATACTAACTTCTTCAGTCTTTACTCCGTTTACGGTTGCAAATACTTTGACAGTACCTGCTTTTACGGGGGTGATTTCACCCGTAGTTTCATTGATAGTAGCCTCACCGCTTACGTTTGTAACACCAAAAACTTTAGTTGTAATAGCGCTACTATCACTCATTTTAGCGTCTATCGTAACGTTAGCAGAGCCGAACAAAATAGTACTCGGCGCGTTTATAATCTCAGGAGTTGCAGGCTTTTCGGCTACAATAGTAATATCGTTACTGTAAATACCGTTTACACAAGCGTATACGACTAAATTACCCGCACTAGTAGCCGTAAGTTGATTTTCACTTATCGTTGCCGTTGCAGTCGATTTGTCGGCATCAACGTGATAGGTAACGTCGTCGCTTTCATCCTTATCCGTCAAAGTATAACCCAAGGTTACGGGAGTATTCGTTATAGCCTTCTCTCCATCTTGGAGATTAGTAGTAATTACAGGATATTCTACACCGTATGGCATTAACGTGCCCGCAAAGCCTGCATTATTAAAAATGGTAAACCAACCCGCGTTATTCAAAGCGTCTACGGTGTCTACGTAGTTGATAACAGGCGAGCCGTCGATTGTCGCGAATACTCTTACCGCGGTATCGGTAACGTTAACCGTTCCAAACTCGATAACGTAATCGGTATTCGTCGTTAATCCTTTAGAAGATAATGACCAACCCTCACAAAGAGCTACTCCGTTTTTGGATAATATTGCTTGACCGTTTGAAAACAAGTAAATTACGTATCCTTTATTAGTCCAACTTCCGCCCCAAGGAGTATCGAAAACGGCTGACTGACCTCTAAGCTGAAGCACCATAGAACCAACCGAAGTAAAGTTTCCTTTGAATCTTACGATAGTATTTTTGAAATTGCCGTTATATCCTGCGTTTCTTCCACCGGAAATAGAGGAAATACCGCCGTTTCTATCAAAGGTTGCGTCCGAAAAATTCGCAGGTTCACCTAAATCACTCGTTAAAAGAGTCTTTTCGTCATACTGAACAGTGCTTTCACAAGGAGAAATCTTTCCCGTCGCAATACCAGAAATAACTGCGTATCTCACTAAAGAGTGGGGAGCACCGCTTTTTGCAAAAGTCAAAGGAGTGTAACCCTCGGTAGGTCTGTCGTAGAAGTTTACGTATATAACTCCGTTTATTTTTAAGTGAATTCTATTTGAGCCATCACCAAAAGGAGTAACGCCGTACTCTATCGTATAGGTCTGTCCTGCAACAAAAGTAGGAAGATTCCATACGAATTCTAAAAGCACGTTGTTTCTATATAAGTGACGTTGACCGTTGTCTCCCCACCATTGAAGAACGTAACCCGTGTCAGTCCAAGCGCCCGATGCTATAATATCGTCTCTGTGCAAGGTTCCCTGAGAGCCGATAGTCATTCTGAGCTTACCGTTTACCGTAGCCGGCGTCCAGTTGAACTTATACGTATAAAAATCAGTCTGTTGAAAAGCCCAGCCAGCACCACTTGTAACACCTCCACTCGTAATATCTACGCTTCCGTCGGCGTTAATAGTCGTTCCGGGAAAATTTGCGTTAGTTTCGGGAGTAGATACGTCGCCTATATTAATAGCCTGCTCCGTAAATCCGTTACCCCTTGCGCTCAATGTAAAACCGTCAGTTATAACTACGAATTGACCGGCACCCAAGATGGGGTCCGTCAAGTCAATATATTCAAAAAACTGCGCGCCATTAACCGTTGCTTTTACCTTTACGCTACCGTCCGACATATTTATCGTTGAAAATACTACAGTGTAATCAACTCCTGTAGCCGGAGCAGGTAGAGGTCCCCAAGCAGGGCCTATTACATTCGCGCCATTTTTCAAGAACTCGTATTGACCATGACTGTACCATCTGAACTGATAACCCAAACGAGTATAATTTGCGTTTGGCACGTCACCCTCTAAACGCAAAAGAAAATTAACGTGTCCGCCTGCGATATTTGAAAAATTAACTATCGAGGCTACCTCAACGTTTTCAAATCCGCTATTGTATCCAAAACGTCCACCAGATACGAGATTGTCTACGCTATTTGTAGTATTGTTATAGGTTGCTCCGCTATGCGTAAAACCTGCAAGGTCGTTAACCCAAACCTTTGCATAATCCTCTTCGGTTGTCTCTGCATACGCTAAACCGGACATAGAAATTCCCGCTACGCACAAGATTAAAATTATGAAAATCGAACATATCTTTTTTGTGAATTTTTTCATAAGTTTTTCTTTTCCTCTTTTTTTATTTTATATCTACAACGTCGAGTAAATTATAAATCTGCCAAATTTCGACCTGTAAATTATATCATCAATATATATTTCGTGTCAAGTTTTTGTTTCATCTACCATTTTTCACCAAATACGCTTAAAACGCAGTGTGTCGATTAATGTCGAAATTATTCTTTACTAAATTGAATTTTTATGCTAAAGTAATTAAGTAGGAGAATTTATATA
>JAZQYG010000071.1:0-6126 GCA_045633305.1 Clostridia bacterium
AAATTCGGGCGGTGACCACTCTAATCTAACGTACGCATACGGTGAAATAAGAGAAGAGATGGAAAGCGTTGCAAGTTTTTTCGGTGCAAAAAAGTTGATTGAAGTTAAAAAAGAACTTTTTGATAGAGAAACGCATAATCTTTTGCAAAAAGTTTCGGGAAGAGCATATCTTAGAGCAAAACACTTTTTTGAAGAAAACCAAAGGGTGGCTCTTGCCGTCCAAGCCTTAGAATCTGGGGAGAGAGAAGGATTTTTCTCGGCAATTAATAAGTCTGGAATTAGTTCTTACACCCTTCTTCAAAATTGCTACGTCGAGGGGGACAAAGAGCAAAGAATACCTTTGTGTTTAGCCATTGCCGATAATTGCGAGGGCGTCCTTGCGAAAAGAGTGCACGGCGGTGGGTTTGCCGGAACAGTTCTTCTTTTTGTTGAAAAAGACAAAGTGGACGGCGTTAAACAAAAAATGAGTTCGGTTTTCGGAAAAGAAAACGTTTTTAAGTTGAATTTGCGTTCAAGTGGAGCAATAAGACTGGGATAGGAGAGTGTATGAAAAACAAAAATAATTTGAGTATTTATATGCTTGCTTCGGTATTTATCGTAGTAGGCGTACTTTTAGCGTTAGACTGGTTAGGAATTAATCTTTTTGGACTCAAAGGGAGTTGGTTTGCCTTTCTTTTGTTGCTCTGTTCTCTTGCTCTTGCTATAGGACAATTAATTATGAAAAGCAAGAAATATATCTTTTCTCCTACCTTTTTAGGAATAACGGGAGGTATGCTTTTTATAATATCTGCAACCGACCTTGGTATATCCACTCTTTGGCCTATGATTCCGCTTAGCGTCAGTCTTGGATTGCTACTTGCATCTTTACTTCGCGACAAAGTCAAAATTTTGACCGAACTTGGATTTATCGGAACCATACTTAGCGTAGCCTTTTTGATAGGCGGACTTTTTTCGCTTTGGCATATAGTTTTTCCCTTGGTTTTGGTGCTTGGAGGAATAGTAATAATATTCCGTACCGCGCTCAAAAAGAAGGAAGAAAAATATGAAATTCCCTCAATTTCTATCGAGGAAAGAGTAGGAGAAAAGTTAAAAGAAAGAGAGAGAGAGGCTTTTTCGTCCAAATAAGACAAAATAGCGTAAAAGTATTAGTTTTATAACCTTAAAGATAGTGTAAACTAACTAAAACGCGGAGGTAATATGGCAAGATTTACCATAACCAAAAAAGGATATTCAATCGACGAGGTCGAGGGATTTATAACCAAGTTGTTGCAACTTACGGAGGATAAACTCACCGAGAGCAGTACCCGCATCAACGAACTTAAAAGCGAAATTCGCGCCCTCACTATTGAGAAAAACGAACACAAAGCAAAAGAACAAGCCGTATCGAAAGCGCTCACAGAGGCTCTAAAAAGAGCGGAAGAGATTGAAAGCGTTGCAAAAGCAAGATACGCTATGGAAATAAATAGGCTTAGCGTATTTCGTAGAAGATTTTCCGATTATCTTGCATCGATAAGCGACCAAACGCCCGTAGACGTAGCAATTAAAGAATTTGAGGGTAACGTCAAATCCTTGGAGAGTGAACTTAAAGAGGTAATGCAAAAAGAGTTTAACCTCGAAAAGATAACCGTAGCAACCTCTCCTGAGCAAGAATCAAGCGAGGGATTTAATTTGCAAGAGGCGCTCACACCCAAAGAGTCATTAGAGGAAATTTGCAAAGAATTAGGTTTGATTTAACCGCTTTTCGACAAAATAACAAAATAGAAATCGTTATAAACGAATAAATAAAAAGTAAGATAAACCAAAGACTAAATTCGGAGGGAGAAATGATTCATACCGAAAAACAAATACAAAGTAAAAGAATTTACGACGGAAAGGTGTTGAAACTCGACGTTGACACTGTAATGCTCGAAAATGGAAAAACTGCAGAGCGTGAGATTATTAGGCACAAAGGAGCGGCAGCGGTGCTTGCCGTAGACGAACACGACGAGTTTTATCTAGTTAGACAATTCCGTTATCCTTACGCAAAGGAAATGCTCGAAATTCCCGCTGGCAAACTTGACGATGGTGAAACTCCCGAAGAGTGCGCAAAACGCGAACTGCTCGAAGAAACGGGATTAACTGCAAATAAGTGGGATTACGTTGGCGGATTTTGTCCCTCTCCCGGTTATACAGACGAGATAGTACACGTGTTTATAGCAAGGGAACTTTCTCTTGGCGTGTCAAATCCCGACGAAGACGAATTTTTGGACGTAGAAAAATATAATATTATAAAAATCGACAAAATGATAGATAGCGGAGAGATTACGGATGCAAAAACCGTACTTGCTATTTATAAATACGCGTTAAGTGAAAAGTAATTAAAAATTAATGGAGCGTTGCTATTGCAACGCTCTTTTTAATTCAATCTTAAAGATTGTAATACTTTTCAAACTCTGCAGGGTGAGGAATTTTGGAAAGTTCACTGCACTCTTTACGTTTGGTTTTGATGAAGTTCTTGATAAGTTCTTCTGGGAATACGCCACCAGCAGTGAGGTAGTCGTGGTCTTTTTCCAAAGCGTCGAGCGCGGAGTCAAGAGAGGTGGGGAGTCCTTGAAGTTTTGCTTTTTCTTCTTCGGGAAGATTGAATAGGTTCATATCGTAGGGACCCCAACCGTTTGCGTGTGGGTCGATTTTGTTTTTAACACCGTCTATACCTGCCATAAGGATTGCCGCGAAACAGAAGTAGGGGTTGCAGGTTGCGTCGGGATTACGAAGTTCAAAACGACGCTCGTTAGGAGTTTTTGCGTAAGCGGGGATACGAATTACCGCGCTACGGTTACTTGTTGCATATCCTACGGTAACGGGAGCCTCGAATCCAGGAACTAAACGCTTAAATGAGTTCGTGCTTGGGTTAGTTATTGCGCAAAGTGATGCAATATGTTTAAGAAGTCCACCCATAAAGTAATGAGCGGTATCACTGAGGTTTGCGTATTTGCCGTCCTCGGAAAATACGGGTTTGCCGTCTTTTATCAAAAGCATATGAACGTGCATACCGTTGCCAGCCTCTCCATATACGGGCTTGGGCATTAAGGTTGCGGATAAGCCGTATTTCAAAGCGGTATTATGAATAATGTATTTGATATTCATAGTAGCGTCAGCCATCTGGCTCATAACGCCGAGTTTAGGTTCGATTTCAAATTGACCTGCAGCGCCAACTTCGGGGTGATGATATTTAACCGAAATTCCTGCATCTTCCATATGCATACACATTTCGCTTCTGCACTCGTAAGAAACGTCGTAAGGTTTTGCAATATGATAGTTCTTTTGTTTGGGTACTATAACGCCTTTTCCGTCGACAGCGCCGTTCCAGTGCGCTTGCTTAGCGTCGAGAGTCATGCCGATATTATAAGGTTGAACTTCCCAACCTACTTGGTCGAAAAGGTAAAATTCAAATTCAGGAAGGACGAGCATAGTGTCTGCAATACCTGAATCTTTCAAATATTTCTCTGCTGCAAGCACGATATTTCTCGGATATTGAGCAAGAGGACGATTATTCGGGGTGTCGATTATCATAGCGTTACCGCTCATAGTGAGAGTTTTAATCTCGCAGAACGGGTCAATCATAGCCGTATCAACGTCAGGAATAAAGACCATATCACTCTTTTCGACTACTGCGTAACCGTAGTTAGAGGCGTCAAATCCGATACCCTCGGTCAAAATACTTTCGTTAAAGTGTTGAGCGGGGATAGTTACGTGACGGTATTGACCGTTGATGTCTACCATTTTGAAGTCCACCATTTTTACGTCGTTGTCACGTATTAGGTTTAATACTTTTTGAATTTTTTCTTTCATAGTTCCCTCCTAGGACTATTAGATTTTAATAAAAAAATTATTCTACCAACTGAGAGTAAAGTGAGGCGTATACTTGGGGAGCGTTCTCTTTCCAGTTTTGAAAAATCCATTTTGCCTTGTGTCTATCGGGCACGACGAGATTGATTTCAAGAACGGGTTGGGCAGGTTCAATAATTTTGAGAGTAACGGTGTAACTACCATCGGGATTTTTTCTATAATCGCTGAAATACTCCTGTTTTTTGCGGTAACGAACCCTATTTTCTCTCGTGTATTCCGTAATATCTTCTCTGATTGAAGAGGGGATACGGATAAAAAAGTGCGCTAGACACACTCTTCCGTCTGGAGTAATGGTGTAAAGCGTACCGGTTTGGGCGTTTGTGGAGGTAGCGTAAACGAACCCTGCGTCGATAAGTTGCAGTAAGGTTTCCTTACACTCAAGGTAATTAGGAATCCAGTCGTTATCCGAACTGCAAAGTTCAACCAGAGTTTCTTCACTGATGGGTATTTCCATTTTTTCAAAAACAAACAAAAGAATTAGTTTGTTTTGAGTGGAATCTTGCATCAATTCCTCCGAGAAAAGTTTTTAAAAAGACCAAAGCGCTCCAGCATATGGCTGCAGCGCAGTCGAAAAATGGTTAAGTTTAAGCCATGAAGGGCTTGAGTTGTTCGATTACGTCGTCGCAGTCGTCGGAATAAATTTCAACGACCAAAGGTTTGCTCAAATCCAAACTGAAAATACCGAGAATAGATTTAGCATCTACAACGAAACGACCGCTTCTAATGTCGATATCGTGTTCACATTGTTCGGTGATACGAACGAAATCTTTTACGTTTTCTGCCATTTTTAGACTGATTTTAATTGATTTCATATTTTGCCTCCTAATTAAGTCTTTAAATTATTATAATATACAATAACTAAAAATGCAAGTAGTATTTTAGAGTTTAAAAATTTATAAAAAAAGCGTAACGAAATTTTTCGTTACGCAATACGTTTTAATTTTCAAGTTCTTTTGCTATTTGAGCAACGCTTGAATTAATGAGTTCGTCTGGGACTTCACTTGGTTTGCAGACTCTTTTTATACGCCTTTCGTATAGTTCTCTTGCAAAAGCAAGTTTAGCAGGACTAATTCTTCTTTTGAGAGCAATTTGTTCATCCGTGCTTTGAGGCTCTATAACGAAAATTTTGCCTTTTTTGCCAACTTGACGAAAAGCGTTTTCTATTGCCGATTTTGCCTTGTTTTCATACTCGTATTTAGAGTTAGAAAGGGATGATACGGAAAGAAGGACGGCGTTCGAATCTCCAGATACGTAATCCATATCTTCTGCAAGATTAATAATTTTATTGATTGCCTCTTCCGTGGTGCAATAACTGAGATTAAGTTTTTTTATAAAAACCTCACCCGAATCGTTATACGCTTTTACGCTAACCACTTTATTAAATCGGTTTACCGTGAATTCCATAGATGGGTTGATATCAATCGTGATTTTAGTTTCCGCTTTAGTTAGTATGGAGTAGAAAAATCCGATAGAAAGGATAAGTACTACCATAATACGCATAATGGGCGCAAAAATCAGCCTTTTCCTTTTGGGACGTATTTCTAAGGGTACGACGGTAATAGGCGTTTTTTTGAGCTCGGTGGTGCTATCCGGAATTTCAATATCGCTCGCTTCACGTCGGAGAGCATTTATAATATCATTTCTTTTCATTTTTACCCTCCGTTATGTACTTGCGTAATTTTTTGAGAGCGGAATTATATTTGAAAAGAACGGTACCAAGTGGCATATTAAATATTTCTGCAAGTTCACGGTGCTTTAATCCACCTAAAACGTGCATTATTACGAGTTGACGTTCTCTTTCTCTTAAACATTTAAAAGCCGAATCCAAAACGTATTTATCGTCCGACATTGAATAGGTCGCGCTTACTTTATAATCCGAGAAATCAGTATAAACTTCTCTTTTTCTTTTGTTATGTTCGTTGATTGAAAGATTACGTGCAATAGTAGTTATCCAAGCGAGAGGTTTAGTTCCCTTTTGATAAGAATAGGCGTATTGACGAACTTTGATAAAGGTGTTTTGCATAATATCTTCGGCAAGCCCTCTATCTTTTAAAATGGAATAAGCGCAATAAAAGACAGCTTTTTTAGAGTAGTTATAAAGGTACTCAAAAGCACCCTCGTCGCCACGTTTGAGAGCGTCGAGAGCGGAGTCTGGGGTGTATTCGCTTTGTTGTTTGCCTGCTTTTTTGAGTACTGCTACGTTTTGTTCGTCTGAATTCATAAGCTACCTATTTCCCC
>JAZQYG010000072.1:0-2391 GCA_045633305.1 Clostridia bacterium
ATATTTTTGGGTAATATATTCAATGATAATTTCACCTTGGGTTTATACGACTTATTTGTGTATTTTCCCGTTGATTTGGGTTTTTCTCAAAGCCGGAGATATGGGAGAGTAAGATATGGGTTTGTGGACGAAGATAAAAAACAATAGATTTTTCAGTGACGTTGCAATTACCACGATAGGACAAATTGTCGTAATGCTCGTGGCTTTTGCTTTGAATAAAGTAGTCAGCAATAATTTAACTGTAGAAAATTTTGGCGTATATAATTTGATACGTCGTTCGGTTAGCGTTGTTTCTTACGTGATGCTTGCTGCTATGGGAATAGCCGTTCCCAAATTTATAGCGGAACTCGTGGAAAAGAAAGATGAAAGAGGCAAAGCAACTTATGGAATAACTTCACTTTTGATAGTGTGTTTTTTCTGTTTGATTGCATCAATTATTCTTGCTGTTTTCCCAAATACCGTTGCAGAAATAGTGTTTGGCGCTAAAGAGTATTCCGTTTACGTTTTGCCTATAATTTTATATTCTGTGACTAGCACGCTCTTTACTTACATTTGTTCTTACTATAGAGGAGTAGGAGACTTTAAGAAATATAACGTTTTTCAAATAGCAATGCAAGTGGCGACTCTAGTGATTGCGCTTATTGCTGGGGTTAATCTTTACTGGATTATAGTAGGTTGGTCGATTGTATACGGCGTGCTTGATTTGGTTATACTGATTAATTTTACTATTAATGAATCAAAACAAGTAAAACCTTTCAAACTTTGTGAATTCAAAGACTCTGCAAAAACTCTCTTAAAGTATGGATTACCGAGAATACCGGGTGAATTCGTTTTGTTTGCTTTTAGTTTGTTGCCTCTTAGTGTGGTGTTGCACAAATTCGGTCTTACGGAGTCTGCTTACTTTTCGTGCGCAATATCCATAACTACTATGATAACGCCACTATTTTCTTTTGTTGGAATAGTGCTTTTGCCTATGGCAAGCAAAAGTCTTGTTAATAAGGATATAAAGACAGTTACCAAGAGTCTAAAGGTATTAACCGTTTTATATCTTGCCATTAGTCTTTTGGCGATAGGTTTTATAGAACTATTACCGGAATTTGTAATAAGCGTACTTTTTAGTGGCGAATACTTTGACGCAATTTATATCGTTAGAATAGTGATTATATCGCTACTTCCTAACGCAATTTATTTGCTTTTGCGTAACCCTATAGACGGCATAAGTAAAGTACCTTATAATACTATAGTTTTGATAATAAGTTTTGCAATAACGGTAGTTGCTATGTATTTATCTCCCGATATGATTACTTGTTCTTGGGCATACGTTTTGGGATACGTAGTACTTGGTGTTCTTTCATATATTGCATGGTTTATTGCGCTATTACAAGTAAAAAGAAAAAATTAGCAAACTGAACAAAAAGGAGAGTAAAAATGAAAGGAATAATTCTTGCAGGGGGAGCGGGCACGAGACTTTATCCGCTCACTATGGTTACCAGTAAACAGTTATTACCAGTTTACGATAAACCTATGATTTATTATCCGCTATCTACTTTGATGCTTGCCGGTATTAAAGAAATATTGATTATTTCAACTCCCACTGACCTACCAAACTTTGAAAGATTACTTGGAGACGGGGCAACGTACGGAGTTAAACTTTCTTACAAAGTTCAACCATCTCCCGACGGGCTTGCTCAAGCGTTTATTCTCGGTGAGGAGTTTATAGGAGATGACGCTTGCGCAATGGTGCTTGGCGATAATATCTTTTATGGAAACGGTTTTAGTAAGACATTGAAACTTGCTCTTGAAAATGCAGAAAATAATAAAAGAGCAACGGTATTCGGTTATTACGTAAACGACCCCGAAAGATTTGGAGTCGTGGAGTTTGATGAAGATGGAAAAGCCATTTCAATCGAAGAAAAACCCCTTGACCCAAAAAGTAATTATGCAGTAACGGGACTTTATTTCTATCCCGCTGGAGTATCTGCAAAAGCAAAGCAAGTCAAACCTTCAAAAAGAGGAGAACTTGAAATTACTACCTTGAACGCTATGTATTTAGAAAAAGGAGAACTCGACGTTCAACTGCTCGGAAGAGGATTTGCATGGCTTGATACGGGCACTATGGATAGTTTAATTGACGCAGGTAGTTTCGTTCAAATGGTACAATCTCGTCAAGGCGTTCAAATATCAGCGCCCGAGGAAATTGCATACAAAAACGGTTGGATAGATAAAGACAAACTACTCGAATCTGCCCAAAAATACGGCAAGTCTCCATACGGCGAGCATCTCAAAAACGTAGCAAACGGAAAGGTAAGATATTAATATGGCAAAATTCAAATTTACTGAAACAAAAATCAAAGATTTATACGTTGTAGAACCCACTGTGTTCGGTGATAA
>JAZQYG010000073.1:0-7458 GCA_045633305.1 Clostridia bacterium
TGTTTAAAGCGTCACGAACTAATTCTCCGCCAACGACGAGAGTTTCCTTATTTGCAAGAGCAACGTCTACTCCAAGTTTCAACGCTTTAAGGGTAGGCAATAACCCGTTAGTTCCGCTACAAGCAACCACCAAAACGTCAATATCACTGGTAACGGCATCAAGTAAAGCGCTTCGAGAGGACAAAACTTTGCCTTTATATCCAGAATTTTTTAATTTTTCACAAGAATTATCATCAGTTAAGCCAACGAACTCCGCTCCAAATTCATTTGCTTGTCGAACAATTGAATCGTAGTCGCTATGCGCAACTAATCCCTTGACTTTAAATTTGTCGGGATTTTTGCGAACGATATCGAGCGTTTGTTTTCCTATTGAGCCCGTTGAACCGATGATAGTTATCTTTTTCATTTTACATTACCGCCGTAATTAATTTAAGGCACAACGGCAAAACCACTACGACGAAAGATAATCCGTCTATTCTATCCATTATACCTCCGTGACCGGGGAAAATATTGCCGAAATCTTTAATGCCTGCTTTTCTTTTGATTTGACTTGACGCAAGGTCACCTATTTCGTCAAAAATTGCGCCTATAAAACCTAAAACAACGTAAATCCAAATCACTGATTCACTTGCAAAACCAAGCGTGCCACCATTTACACCAAACACTTTCCAAACTTCAAACAAGAAATAAATAAGTATAGCGCCGATAATTCCACCCAAAAGTCCGCCTATAGCGCCAGAAATCGTCTTTTTAGGGCTAATTTTAGGACAAAGTTTTTTGCCCTTGATTGCGCTACCTACAAAATAAGCAAAAGTATCGGTAAAAGTTGCAACTAGAATAACTAAAAGTATAAGTAAAAGTCCGTTTGTAAAATGATTTATTTCTAAAGCAAAATACAAACATAAAGAAGGGTAAACCATAGCGAGAATTGTTCCGCCAAGGTCACCTACTTTTGAATCTTTTGAGAACGTGAAACAAATTAGCGCAATCAAAATAGAAAGTATTAGCGCGTACGCCACCCCTTCTATTGCAAGTAGATAAAAACCTACTCCAAATAGTACCGCATAAACGAATAAACAAATAACGTTTACTTTTATTCCTGCTTTTTTGAAGGCTTGCGCAAACTCGTACATTGCGCAAAGCATAACTAAAAATATTAATCCGTCAAAAACCAGCACGGAAAGTTCTCTCAAAAAGAAAATTCCTACCATACAAGCAATCAAGACGCTTGCCGTTAAAATACGTTTAATCATTTTTTAATCCTCCGAATTTTCTATTTCTGCCCGAAAATTCTTCAATTATTTCATCTACGTCCTTCTTTTTCATATCAGGCCAAAGTTTATCTAAAAAAATCATCTCGGAATACGCGCATTGCCAAAGCATAAAATTGCTTAGTCTTATCTCCCCACTCGTACGAACTATAAGGTCCAAAGGAGGAAGATTAGCGGTATCAAGATAAGACTCTATGGTCTCTTTTGTAAAATTAGTAACACCTGCTTTTATCGCACGATTAACCGCAGTCACGATTTCGTCACGAGAACCGTAGTTAAGACCGATATTAACAATCATACCATCATTTTTTTCGGTATCTTTTATTGCTTTTTCTATTGCCTCTTGAACGTCTTGTGGTAAAGCGGTAATATCACCCATAACTTGAATTTTTACGGGTTTTGCTAGACTCTTTGCAATATCGTCACGAACAAACTCTTTTATCATTGAAAAAAGAGTTTCCCTTTCTTTTTGTGGACGTTTCCAGTTTTCAGAAGAAAAAGCATATAATGAAACTGCCTCAACTCCGTATTTTATACAAGCATTGAGCACTCTTTTAAGAGCAATGGTCCCCTTTCTATGACCAACTGAACGAGGAAGTTTGCGCGCAGTTGCCCATCTTCCGTTTCCGTCCAGAATAAATCCGATATGTTTAGGAATTTTAACTTCTTGCTTCATTTTTCCCTTTAATTTATAAAAGCACGGCAAATAGCCGTGCTTTACGCGCGACTTTAAAATTAAACGCTCATTACTTCTTGTTCTTTGTCTTTGAGAAGTTTGTCGATAGTTTCAATGTTTGTATTAAGAATTTTGTCAACCTCTTTTTCGTATTTGGTTGCATCATCTTCGGTTATAACGCTATCTTTTTTGTACTTTTTAATATAATCGTTTGCATCACGTCTATGCGCTCTTATTGCAACTCTTGCATCTTCACACATCTTACGAATATCTTTAACGATTTGTACACGACGCTCTTCCGTGAGTTCAGGGAACACGAGTCTAATAACTTTACCGTCGTTGTTAGGCGTAATACCGATATTTGCGTTAATTATAGCCTTTTCTACTTCTTTTAATGCGCTTGCATCCCAAACGCTTATTACGAGTATTCTTGCCTCGCTTATGGTTACGTTACCCATTTGATTGATGGGAGTGGGAGTTCCATAGTAGTCAACGAGAACTTTATCCAAAATATGAGGATTAGCACGTCCTGCGCGAATTGCCAAAAGTTCGCTTTTAATGTTGTTTATGGTTTTTGCGCATTTGGTTTCGTAGTTGTCGAAAACCTCTAACATTTCCATACTGTTAATTTCCATAATAGCACCTCGTGATATTCTTTTATATTATTATAACAAATATTAAACTATATTTCAACTAATTGATTAAAGTTCCGATTTTTTCGCCCTTTGATGCTCTCAAAATACTATTCTTCTCGTTAAGTCCAAAAGCAACAATGGGGATATTGTTCTCCATACAAAGGGTAATTGCCGTGGTATCCATTGCAGATAACCCTTTTTCAATGACTTGCATATAACTAATCTTATCGAACTTAACTGCATTAGGATTCTTTTTGGGGTCACTATCGTATATTCCGTCAACGTTTTTAGCAAGAAGAATTGCTTCTGCTCCGATTTCAGCGGCTCTAAGCGCTGCTGCAGTATCCGTCGAAAAGAAAGGATTACCAGTTCCACAAGCAAAAATAACTATTCTCTTCTTTTCTAAATGACGAAGAGCCTTACGAAGTATATAAGGTTCGGCAACTCTAGTAATGGTAAGCGCAGTTTGAACTCTAGTGGGAATTCCCTTTTTCTCAAGAACGTCTTGAAGCGCAAGTGAATTCAAAACGGTAGCAAGCATACCCATATGGTCTGCAGTACTTCTTTCCATATTAGTTCCTTGACGACCTCTCCAAATATTGCCAGCGCCTATAATAATTCCCATTTCAACTCCGGAATTGTACACCTCGCCAAGTTGGTCGGCAACTTTTTCAATTACTTGCATATCAATTCCGTATCCTTTTTCACCTGCAAGCGCTTCTCCACTAAGTTTAATCAAAATTCTCTTGTACATTTGAACCTCCTCAAAAAAAAGGGAACACAATTTACTGTGTTCCCTAGAAAACAAAGTTATTTACCGCTATTAACTTTATTAACTTGTTCCATAACTTCGTCTGCAAAGTTTTCTTCTTTCTTTGCAAGACCTTCGCCCATTTCGTAACGTACGAATCTTCTTACGGAAATCTTTTCACCGATTTTGCCGATTGCTTCGTTAACAAGTTGGGTAACGGTTTTTGAACCGTCTTTAATATATTCTTGTTCTAAAAGACAATTTTCTTTGTAGAACTTCTGAATTCTACCATCAATCATTTTTTCAATGATATTTTGAGGTTTGTTAGCGTTCTTAGGGTCTTCTTTGATTTGAGCCATAAGAATTTCTTTTTCTTTTGCAATTACTTCTGCAGGAACTTCCTCTATACGAACGTATTCGGGTTTTGCTGCAGCAATTTGCATTGCAATATCGTGAGCAAGTTCTTTAAATGCATCAGAACGAGCAACGAAGTCGGTTTCACAGTTAATTTCAACCATAACACCAATTTTTCCACCGAGGTGAATATAAGAATCAACGACGCCTTGAGATGCAATTTTTCCTGCGCGTTTGGTAGCAGATGCCATACCTTTTTCACGGAGAATTTCAACCGCTCTTTCCATATTGCCGTCACTTGCTTCAAGTGCTTTTTTGCAATCCATCATGCCAACGCCCGTACGAGCGCGCAAATCCATTACGTCTTTACTGGTAAATGCCATTATTGTTTCCTCCTATAATTATGCGTTTTCTTGAACTTCTTCTACTTCTTCTACCTTTTCTTCGGTAGTAGCAACACCTTGTTCACCTTGTCTTCCTTCGATAACTGCGTCTGCAACTACGGAAGCAATAAGTTGAATTGCGCGAATTGCGTCGTCGTTACCGGGGATAACGTAATCAACTTCATCAGGGTCACAGTTGGTATCAACGATAGCAACTACGGGGATACCGAGGATTTTAGCCTCTTTGATTGCGATTTCTTCTTTTTTGAGGTCAACAACGAACATAGCGCCGGGAAGATTACGCATATTCTTAATACCACCGAGGTTCTTTTCGAGTTGGTCTCTTTCAGCTTTCAACTGAATAACTTCTTTTTTAGGAAGAAGGTCAAACTCACCCATAAGTTCCATTTGATTGATTTTGTTAAGTCTCTCAATTCTGGTACGGATGGTCTTAAAGTTAGTGAGAGTACCACCGAGCCAACGTTGGTTCATGTAGAACATATCGCAACGTTCTGCTTCTTGTTGAACTGCCTCTTGTGCCTGTTTTTTCGTACCAACGAAAAGAACGGACTTGCCTTCAGCTGCAATAGAACGAACGAAGTCGTATGCTTTTTCAATCATACCAACAGAAAGTTCGAGGTCGATAATGTGAATATCGTTACGAGCTGCGTAGATGTACTTGCCCATTTTGGGGTTCCATCTCTTGGTCTGGTGACCGAAGTGTACTCCTGCTTCGAGGAGTTGTTTCATAGAAATTACTGACATATTTATGTCCTCCTGTTTTTTTAACCTCCCCGTAGAATAAACAATTAAAGCCATTTGGCAACAGCATTGTAAAACTACAGGTGCGATTTCCGATAGATTATATCACATAAAATAAAAGAGTGCAAGGAATTTGCACCCATTTATTAATAATATTTATACCAAAATTCAAAAGTTTTTCAAATTTGAATTCTCGAGGAACAAACCAAATGATTTTTAAAAGGACAACAACAAAATTTATTAAGCACCTCTTAAAACAACGCCATTTTACCGAATTATTCTAAAATTTCAAGATTTGTAGAATACTATGCTCCAAAAACTTTGCGTTTTTACAATATTTTATTTCCAAATTTTAGGAACAAATAATTCGTTAAATCGAGAAATTGCATATCCGTCGGTCATACCTGCTATGTAATCGGTAATAACTCTCTCCCGACTTTCGTTATCTAGCATCTTAAAATACGTACTTGGAAGAAGTTTAGGATTTTTGACGTGAGTCTCGTAAATGAGTTCAATCATTGTGTTTGCTTTCACTTCTTCCATTTTAGCAAGTCCACCGGTATAGAGATTTTCAAAAAGGTACTCTCGCAAAATATTTTCAGCGCGTTTAAACTCCTCGGAATAAGCAACGAAATCTTTATCAAGACTCATGTTTACGATATCCAAAACCATATTATTGATTCGCACGCTTTTGCTATTACCTAATATATCGGAAACTTCTTTCGGTATATCAGATTCTTTGATGAGTCCCGCCCTTTCCGCGTCGTCTATATCGTGATTAAGGTATGCAATTCTATCGGAAAGATTAACTATTTTTCCTTCCAAACTCAAAGGAACACATTTTGATTTGTGATTTACGATTCCATCTCTAACAAGTTTAGTCAAGTTGAGACCTTTGCCGTCGTTTTCAAGAACTTCTACAACTCTCAAACTTTGTTCGTTGTGCTCAAAGTGTCCGGTAAGTTTTGCAAGAGTACGCTCTCCAGCATGACCAAACGGCGTGTGTCCCAAATCGTGGCCAAGGGCTATTGCCTCGGTTAAATCCTCGTTAAGTTTTAACGAGCGCGCTATAGTTCTAGCAATTTGCGAAACTTCCAAGGTATGAGTTAGTCTCGTCCTGTAATGGTCGCCTTCTGGAGATAAAAATACTTGAGTTTTATGCTTTAATCTCCTAAATGCTTTTGAGTGAATTATTCTATCTCTATCACGTTGATAATCCGTTCTAACCGGACAAGGCGTCAAAGGATATTCCCTCTCTCCCGCATTTTCAGAAAAAGAGGCGTATTTTGAAAAATATTTTCTTTCTATTTCGTAAGTTAATTCCTTCATAAAATAAAAGACTGCTTTAAGCAGTCTCTCCATTTTTTAGTCTTCTGAAATTGCCGACACGGGGCATTCAGCTGCGCAAGCACCACAAGAAATGCAGGTGTCTGCGTCGATTACGTATTGACTATCGCCTTCGGAAATTGCCGACACAGGGCAAGAAGCCGAACAAGCACCACAAGAAATACAATCAGAACTGATTTTGAAAGCCATTTTTATTACTCCTTATTATAAAATCGTCTTTTGACTATTTAATTATATCACAAAAAAAATTAGATGTATAGCGTTTATTCTTGATTTTGTTCAAAATTCTCAATTTCGTCGCCATCGTCATTTTCGCCACAAGAAGAAAGGTCTTTGTTCAAAAGAGAGTTTCCCTCTTTATCTTTGACGTCGCATAATTTATAAGTTTTAACCTCTGCGCCTTCTTTGTTTTCGATACGAACTTTTAATTCTTGTTTCAACAAATCCGATGATTCAACCTTACCAAGTCCTGAAGGAGTTAAAACCTCGGTACCGTTTTTGGGTACGATTTTAAGCATTTCTGCATAATAATCATTTTCATATCTCAAACAACACATAAGCTTACCGCAAAGACCGCTTATTTTTGTAGGATTCAAAGAGAGGTTTTGGTTTTTAGCCATTTTTATGCTAACTTTACCGTTTGAAGTGTAGCAACTACAACAACATTCTCTTCCGCAAATACCGAATCCTCCACGCATTTTGATGTCTTCTCTTTCATCAATTTGGCGCATTTCTATTCTCTTTCTAAAAATTCCAGCCAAACATCTCACAAGTTCACGAAAATCTTCTCTTCCGCTTGCTGTAAAATAAAATATTATTTTAGACTGGTCAAAAGTGTACTCGGTATCAACGAGTTTCATATTAGGGTTGAGTTCGCTAACCTTTGACAACGCTTTTTTCATTGCTTCACGAGACAGTGCGTCAAGTTTTATAGCGTTATCCTTGTCTTCTTCCGTTGCTTTTCTAATAATAGGTTTAAGAGGCTGAACGATTTTATCGTCAGAAACAATTGCATTAGCAGAACCTACCGTTCCGTATTCAAGTCCACGCGCGGTTTCGACGACAACGCCGTCACCCATGGTGAATTTTACGTCAAGCGGGTCGAAGTAATATAATTTATTAGACGTTCTAAATTTAACACCTATAACTTCCGGCATTTAAATTTTACCTCCAAAATAGTATAAAGTAAATTCTCACCTATTGCGTTTGGGGTACAGTTTGCGCCCACTCTTTTGCGAGCATCGTTGATTTTGTCAACTATATTTGCCACCGCAATAGG
>JAZQYG010000074.1:0-18699 GCA_045633305.1 Clostridia bacterium
GTGGTTCGTATAGCGTTTGTATCGAGAATAGCGAGGAGCCACCCTTTATTATATGAAAAAACGCGCCGTTATCGATATAGGCTCTAATTCCGTCCGATTGATGAAAGAGGACGCAAAAGTGCAAAAAAAAGTCGTAATGACTCAACTTGGAAAATCCGCCGTTTCGGGGGTGCTTTCCAGTGAAAGTATGAGGGCAACTATAGATGCTCTTTTGGAATTTAGAGCCGAGTGCGAAGACTGCGAGATTTTTTGCTTTGCAACCGAGGCAATACGCTCGAGTATAAACGGCAAAGAATTTATTCGTGAAATTTACGAAAAATGCGATATAGAAGTTGAGTTGTTGACTCCCGAGGACGAGGCTCTTTGCGGTTATCTTGGAGCAACGGGTGGAGTTGGGAATTGTACCGTCATAGACGTAGGCGGAGCAAGTACGGAGATTATAACTGGTCAAGGAGAGGAGATAACTTCTTCAATAAGCGTACCGATAGGCGCCTCGAGAATCACCGCGCTTTGCTCGGAAAAGGTTGACTTGATTTATAAAAAGTTGGACGAGTTATTCCCAAAAGAGCGTGAAATTGCTCAAAAGGTATACGCAATCGGCGGAACTGCAACTACGCTTGGCGCGATTATAGCAAAACTTACTCGTTACGATTCGAGCGTTATACAAAATTTTGAAATTACCTATCAAGATATACGAAAAGTTGTAGACGAACTTTTGCCTTTAAGTATAAGCGAGAGGGTAAAGCGTTATCCCGTACTCCCACCAAAAAGAGCGGAAGTAATAATAGGCGGAGGCCTAATACTTTGTCACGTTTTACAACTCTACGGAATTGACAAAGTGACTTTAAGCGATAGTGATAACGCGGAAGGTTATTTATTCAAGAGGTCTTATGAAAATTAACGAAGATTTATTTGAAAAAGGGCTAACGGTTGGCGTTGCGTTAAGCGGAGGCAGAGATTCGTCCGCGCTTTTTCATTACCTTCGAAATCGAGAGTCCGACCTTGGCGTAAAAATCGTCGCTATCAACGTTGAACACGGAATAAGAGAAAAATCCAAGTTAGAGAGCAAGTATATCGAGGATTTTTGCAAAAAGGAAAACGTTCCTTGTTTAATTTTTTCCGTGGACGTGCCTATGCACGCAAAAGAGAACAAACTCACAATAGAGCAGTCCGCTCGAATACTTCGCTACGAGTGCTTTGACAAAGCGATAGAAAGGTCTTTTTGCGACGTTATTGCAACGGCGCATCACGCCGACGACGATGCGGAAACTATACTTATGAGAATCTTTCGCGGAACGGGGACGAGAGGTCTTGGCGGAATAATTCAAAAACGCGGAAATATAATTAGACCTATGCTTGACGTGACGAGAGAGGAAATAGATAGTTATCTAAAAGAAAACGATATATTTTTCTTTGATGACGAATCTAACGAGGACGTGAAATACACTCGCAATTTTTTGCGCAAACAAGTGATTCCTTTGATTCGTCAAAAGTATCCGTCTTTAACCGATTCTCTTATAAGACTTGGCGAAATATCCGCCCTTGACGAGGCGCATTTCGATAGATTAGCGCAAGATAAACTTGATTTTAGTGAAATCGGCGCGGTTAAGATAAAAGTAGAGGATTTAAAAGACGAGGCTCTTGCTTTTAGACTCATAATTAAAGCCTTTAATCATCTTGGCGTAAATTCGGACGTTGAATACAGGCACGTCAAACTCTTGCTCGATTTTATTAGCGCGCAAAACGGAAAAGTTCTCGATATGCCTTATTTTATTCGCGCCTATCGAGAGTACGACGAGATAGTCTTTGAAAAAGTAGAAGAGGCGAGTCAAAGTGAAATCGTGATTGATAAAATTCCTTTCGAGTGTGAGTTTTTAGGTCAAAAAATAAGTTTTGAACTTAAAGACGAAATGAAAGACGGTCTTTACGTGGACGGAGATAAAATTTTAGGCGCGGTTATAAGGCTAAGAGAAAAGGGAGATAGGTTCAAAAGATTTAAAGGGGGAGAAAAGTCCCTTGGTGACTATTTTACCGATTTGAAATTCCCTTTAAGGAAAAGAAATAAAACGCCCGTTATAGCTCGTGATAAAAAGGTTTTGGCTATAGTGGGCGTGGAAATAAGCGATAGCGTAAAAATTACAAAAGAAACAAAAAAAATTGTTAAAATCAACGGAGGAAAAGATGTATTCGGACGTATCTAAAGTGCTCTTCACACAAGAGCAAATCAAAGAAAGAGTAATTCAACTAGGCAAAGAAATTAGTGACGTATACAAAGGCGAAGAGGTCTTGATGGTATGCGTACTTAAAGGTTCATGCATATTTTACGCCGATTTAGTTCGCGCAATGACTATCCCCGTGGAGTTTGACTTTATTCACGTTTCCAGTTATCAAGGAGATACGTCAACTGGAAAAGTTACGATAAACAAGGATTTAACCGTAGATATAAAGGGAAAGAACCTTATCGTTGTAGAAGATATTATAGATACTGGAATAACAATGAAAGCCCTCGTTCCTATGCTTGAGGCGCGTGGCCCGAAAAGCGTTAAGGTGTGCGCAATGCTCGACAAGCCTTCAAGACGTAGCGTTGATTTTAAGGCAGATTATATAGGTTATTCAATTCCTGACGAATTCGTAATCGGATACGGACTTGATTATGCTCACAAATATCGTAATATCCCGGAGATTTGCGTTTACGATACGTCCAAACTTAAAAAGGATTAAAAGTGGAATACGTAATTATTGCTTTATCAATATTAATTATCGTTATGCTTGCTTTGCTACTGGCAAAGTCTTTCCGCAATCAAAAAAATAAGGACGGATTAGACAAAGAACAAGTTCAACGAATAATTAGAGAAGAACTGGTGCGCGTAGAAAACGATTTGCGTAACCAGATAGAAAATTCTAATATGCGCCAAGCCCAAACGATAACCACCTCTTTTACGGATACGAATAGACTCGTTCTTCAAAATATGGACGGATTCGTGCAAAGCGTAAAACAAGGCAACGAAAAAATCGTTTTTGCGCTCAACGAAAACCTTGATAAAATCAATAAATCGGTTAACGAACAACTTGCCGAAAATCTTCAAAATAGACTTGACAGTTCTTATAAAAAGGTTAGCGATAGTTTAGAGCGTATCACTAAGTGGCTTGGAGAGATGCAAGAACTTACTAGCGGAGTTACCGACCTTAAAAAAGTTTTGACTGGAGTCAAAACTCGTGGAGAGTGGGGAGAGGCGTCCCTTGAGGCGATACTCGAACAAATTCTCACCGTTGACCAGTATAAAAAGCAGGTACCTATTAGCGGAAATAACGCTGTAGATTTTGCGGTTATTCTTCCTGGAAAAGGCGAAAACGACAAAGTTCTTCTTCCTATTGACGCCAAGTTCCCAAGCGAAGACTACCAAAGACTTTGTGATTGCTCGAACAGTGGAGATACTCAAGGCGTGGAAAGCGCGCGTAAAGCACTATCGGCAAGGGTTAAACACGAGGCTATTGAAATTAAAAACAAATACGTAAAAGTACCCAAAACTACTGATTTTGCAGTGATGTTCGTGCCGACCGAGGGACTTTTTGCCGAGATTTTGAGAATACCCGGTCTTTCTGAGGAATTGAGCCGAAACAAGGTCGTTCTATCCGGTCCTACTACGATAACTGCTTTACTTAACAGTTTACGTATGGGATTTAGAACGCTTGCAATAGAAAAGAGAAGTACGGAAATAGGTAAACTTCTCGGTAGTTTCCAAAAAGATTTTACCATTTATTCAAAGGCGCTTGACGTTACCAAAGCAAGACTTGACGGCGCTCGTGAAAAACTTGACGAAGTAGTTACGAGAAATGCAAAGATACAAGCAAGACTCTCCAAAGTAGAGAGTCTCCCAGGTATTTCCGAAGAACTTGAACTTGGCGGTGATATAGAGTGATATGTGACCTTCATTTACATACGACATGTTCGGACGGCAGTTTGACTCCAAGTGAACTTATAAGAAGGGTGAACCTTTCGGGAATTAAGTTTTGTGCTATTTGTGACCACGACTGTGTGGACGGACTTTCGGAAGGAATTAAAAAAGGCGAAGAACTGGGCGTTGAGGTAATTAGAGGAATTGAACTGTCTACCTATTTAGACAGTGAAATTCATATTCTCGGTTACGGCATGAGGGTGGACGACGCTTTTGAAAAAGAACTCGTACGCGCTCGCTCGTTTAGACGAAATAGAAACCTCGAAATGCTTGACAAACTCAAAACTTTCGGCATTGATATAAAAGAAGAGGAATTATACGACGGTAAAGGCAAGACGAAAGGACGTTTTCATATTGCAAAACTTATGCTCGCAAAAAAATACGTTTCGTCTATAAACGAGGCTTTTGACCAGTGGCTTGGGAAAAATGGGAAAGCGTACGTTAGTGCCCAAAGACTTTCTCCCGAAGAAGGAGTGGAGATTATAAGCAAGAGTGGAGGAATAGCCGTCCTTGCCCATCCTTCAGATAGAAGAGAAAGAGAGGATTTTGACTCGTTTATCAATTCTTTGATTGATGCGGGGCTCAAAGGCGTGGAGGCTTTTCATCCTTCGCATCAAGCCAAAGATAGATGTTTTTACGTCGACCTTGCAAAAGAGAAAAATCTTTTGATAACGGGTGGTAGCGATTTTCACAGCGAGTCGGCAAATATTAAAATCGGCGCGGGTAACGCTAATTTGAGTTTGTCTACCATTGAGACTATAAGAAATACTAATAATTTGAACGGAGATAAAAAATGAAACTTGGAGTAGTAGGTTTGCCTAACGTCGGCAAAAGCACACTTTTTAACGCGATAACAAAAGCAGGAGCGCAAAGCGCAAACTATCCTTTTTGTACGATAGAGCCCAACGTGGGTATGGTTGCAGTGCCTGACGAAAGACTTGATAAACTTGCTAATTTATACAATAGCAAAAAAGTAACCCCCACCGTGCTTGAATTCGTGGATATTGCGGGATTAGTGCGCGGAGCGTCCAAGGGAGAGGGACTTGGCAACAAATTTTTGTCTCATATAAGAGAGGTTGATGCAATCGTTCACGTCGTTAGATGTTTCAAAGATGAAAATATTATTCACGTTGACGGCAAGGTAGACCCTCTTTCCGATATCGAAACGATAAATACAGAACTCGTTATAAGCGATATCGAAACTATGACGAGGCGTATTGATAAACTGAAAACTCAACTCAAGTCTGGGGATAAAAAGTACAAAATAGAACTCGAACTTTGTGAAAAAGTTATGGCAACCTTGGACGGAGGTAAACCCGTTAGAGCATTGAAAGGCACGCTTACGGACGAAGAGCAACTTTACGTAAAGAGTTTGTTCCTTCTTACCGATAAACCGGTAATTTATTGCGCTAACGTAGGCGAAGAAGATATAGGTGGCGGAAACGAGTTGAGCGAAAAAGTAAAAGAATACGCAAAACAAGAAAATTCCGAGGTTATGGTTCTTTGTGCAAGAGCGGAAGAAGAACTTGCCGATATGGAAGAAGAGGAAAAGAGAGCATTTCTTGAAGAACTCGGCGCAAAAGTAACCGGACTTGACCAACTTGTAAAGGCTTGTTATTCTTTGCTTGGTCTTATAAGTTACCTCACCGCAGGAGAAAAGGAAACCAGAGCCTGGACGATTGAAAAAGGAACTAAAGCGCCCGGCGCTGCTGGAAAAATTCACTCCGACTTTGAAAAAGGTTTTATAAGAGCGGAAGTTATCGACTGGGAAAGTTTACTCGAATACGGCTCGTATAACGCTGCAAAAGAAAAAGGAAAAATCAGAAGTGAGGGCAAAGATTACGTCGTAAAAGACGGTGACGTAATACTTTTCCGTTTCAACGTATAATGGATATAATAGTAAATTCTGGTTTCGGTATGGAAACCGCAACCAAAAGAGAACTCCTAAGATTAAACGTAGACGCCCCCTGTTTGGACGGGCGTTTCGTCTTTTCGGGAGAGGAACGAGATATCGCTAAACTCAACCTCAATCTTTCTACTGCCGATAGAGTTTTGATAAGACTCAAAACTTTCAAGGCGGAAACCTTTGACGAACTGTTTGACGGAGTAAAAGAGGTTAACTGGTGTTCGTTTATTTCTAAACGTGGCAGAATTATCGTAAAAGCAAAAAGCGTGAAGAGCAAACTTTTTGCGCTATCTGCAATACAAAGCATCACCAAAAAAGCAATAGTGGACACTATGCTTGCCAAATACCCCTCTCTTGATGAGGACGAAGAGGAATATTTTATCGAGGTATCTATTTTAAAAGACGAGGTTACTCTTGCTATTGACACCTCGGGCGCGGGATTACACAAGAGGGGATATAGAAAACTCGTTTGGGTTGCTCCACTTAAAGAAACTCTTGCCTCTGGAATTATAGAACTGTCGGGTTATACTGGGGATAGAGCGGTAATTGACCCGTTTACGGGCTCTGGTACTTTTGCTATTGAGTGTTGTATGCGCTCTCTCAAAATACCCGCGGGATATTTTAGAAACTTTGCTTTTGAAAAGTATTGCTTTTTGACTCCAAATATACTTGAAGAGCAAAAAAATATTGCAAAAGAGCAGATAGAGTGGGACAAAAAAACGAGGATAATCGCTTGCGATATTGACAAGCGCGCAATTTCCTTAGCAAGAGCGTCGATAGCGTCAATCGGTCTTGAAGAATACGTACATTTTCAAGTAGGTGATATGAGAAATATCTCTTCACGCTACGAAGGTGGAATAATATTTGCAAATCCACCTTATGGCGAAAGACTGGGCGACAAAAAAGAACTGCGCCCGTTATACGAAGATTTTGGCAAGGTGTATCGCTTTTTAAAAGAAAAAGACTGGTCTGCGCACGTTATAACTGGATACGAAAATTTTGAAAAAGACTTCGGAAGAGCAGACAAAGAAAGAAAAGTTTATAACGCAAAACTACTTTGTAGAGTGTATTCGTATTATTCAAAAAAGAAAGTATAAAAAAACCGTGATTCAAAAGAATCACGGTTTTTGTTTGTCTTGGTGAATTTTTTATTCTTGTTCGCTCAATTTTGAATAGTCGTAATCAAGACCTTTTTTAGTTGCGATATTTTTGGTTAACACGCTAACGATAGGTGTTATTACGAGTGAGAAGAGCATACAAATTGCACCGATAAGGGGAGATTTTGCTAAACCGAAACCTGGAACGAATACAAGCACTAAAGTGATAAGTAAAGTCGAAATTATCGACGCCCAAGTGCCGTAGATGTTTGATTTTTTCATAAAGAGTCCATATAGGTAAGGTCCGATAAAGCAACCTGCCAGCGTACCCCAACTGAGTCCCATAAGTTCAACGATTCCAGCAGGTTTGAATATTGCAATTACAGCCGATAGCGCAATAAAGAATATGCTTGCAAATCTCGTTAATAAGTTGAGTTTCTTTTCTTCGATATTCTTATTGATATAACCTGCGTAAACGTCTATCGTTATTGCGCTCGAACAGGATAGCGAAAGTGATGCAAGGGTGCTCATACTTGCCGAAAGCACCATTATAATCATAAGTCCGATAACGACAGGAGGAAGGGCTGTGGTGAAAATTGCAGGCATTATAGAGTCGAAGTTTGCGCTTTGAATTTTACCAGCAAAATCTATTTCTTCGCCAAAGAGCATACCTGTTGCCCCTGCGCCGTAAGCGCAAATTCCAACGGTTGCGCAAAAGATAACCGACACAATCGTTCCACGTTTTATAGAAGAGTCGTCTTTGATTGCGTAGAATTTATGTATGATTTGAGGGAGTGCCCACGTTCCGAGAGAAGTCAAAAGAACTAAACTTATCAAATCAATAACGCCCGTGCTTGGAAGTATTCCTTTGCCTAGTTCTTGAAGTCTCGTAACCGCGTCCGAAAAACCGCCTACGTGATTATATACGAGGATAATCATAGTGACGATTCCGACCAGCATGATAATTCCTTGTATGAAGTCGGATAGCGCGGTTGCAAAGTATCCACCGAAAAATACGTAAAGAGCGGTAATTCCAGCAAGGGCTAAAACGCAAATTATGAAGACCGTTTCTTGCGTTATGGCATTTATTCCGAATACCGCTGCAAATAAGTGGCCGAGTCCTTGATAAACGGAAGAGGTGTATGGAATAAGAAATACTCCTATTATAATAGCAGTTACAAGTTTGACGTTTTTGTTTTTATAACGGCTTTCAAAAAATTCGGGCATGGTTTTGGCTTGCATAGCCTTGGTCATAAGTTTGGTTCTTTTTGCCAAAATTTTCCAAGGAAGGTAAGTGCCGATAAAAGCGTTACCGATACCTATCCACAAAACGCCGAGCCCAAAAATTGCGCCGAGTTTACCCGCGTAGCCGATTAGTACCACGGAAGAAAAATAGGTCGTGCCGTACGCAAAAGCGCTCATCCAAGGACCTATGCCTTTGCCCGCGAGATAAAACCCGTTCAAGGAATTACTTTTTTTTCTGCAAACGTATGCTATTAACACCATAGTCAATACGTATACGGCGAGAAATGCAAAATAGATAACGTATTCTTGAGGCATAGTTTTCTCCTAAAAAATTAATAACGGATATTATTATAAAATAAATATAAATATTTATCAAGTAATATGGCTTATACCTTGCAAAAAAAAATAAAATATGATAATATAAATGGGACGGTGTCGGCACCCGTCAGTAATAAAAACCGAGGAAAAGATATGAAAAGATTACCTTTAATTATGATTACCAGAAGCGCCGTTATAGCGGCGCTTTATTTTTGTGCGACGGTCTTTACTTCTGCAATAAGTTTTGGGCCTATTCAATTCAGAGTAGGAGAGGCTCTCACCCTTTTGCCTTTTATATTTCCCGAGGCGAGTATAGGACTTGCCGTTGGATGCGCGCTTGCAAATTTAACTTCACCATTTGGCATTATAGACGTAGTTTTAGGCGCGAGCGTAACTTTCGTTGCGGGACTTTTGAGCGCAAAATCCAAAAATATCGCTATTGCGTGCTTGCCTCCCATACTTTTGAACGCGTTTTTGATTCCACTCGTATGGATTTTATTCGGTATGGACACAGTTTATATAACTTCGGTTATATATATGCTTATTTCACAGTCGGTAGTTATCATTTTTATGGGTGTGCCGATTGTAAAAACTTTGGGCGCTCTTCCCGCTATCGGAGCGCTTGAGCGAAAAGAAAAGAAAAAATGATTATCTTATAACTAAATCACGGTACAGTTCTCTTCTTCTTGAATCAATAAGTAGAGTATTTGAGCGAGCAGTAAGTTTGAAGGTGTTTGCGCGCTCTTTGACGAGGGATTTGGAATTAAAGAATTTTACTCCGTTTGAGCCGAAAAGTACGGTGGTCGTTTCGTTGATATATCCTTGCGCTTCTGCAAGGATTTTATTTTTGCGATTTATTTTTTCACCTATTCCAAAGAAGAGGCAATCGCACTCCCATAATTTCATAAGGCGTGAAACTTCGAAATAGTTAATATCTTCTCCGCTAACGACGCCGAATCTTCCCATGGAGGTATCGAATACGCGTAGAGTGTTGCTTTTGTCATACAGTGAAGATTGAGAGTGCGTCATATCGCTTATTCCTAAAAATTTTCCGTTATCTATAACGAGCGTTCCAAAGAATTTTTTTCGTCCGCAGAGTAGACTGGTCGGTGCAAGAAAAATCAAATTATTTTCCATAGAAATAGAGCACAAAGTTTTGATATAATTGCTGTTCCCTCGTAATTCTTCGTCAAGAGATAGTTCGGGAAGATAGCCGTAACCTAAAAGAGTAAGGCAATTTTTCGTAAAAAGCACGTTTTCAAGTTTTACGTTTTTTTCTTTTTCTCCAAGGAAAATTATTTTCATAAAAAAACCTCCGACTTATCTTATGTCGGAGGTGAGTCAAACTGTTACCGCGCTAATTTGGAATAACTTCGAGAAGTTCGGATATCGTGGTTGCGTTATATATTGCATTTTTCATTTCTTTGATACCACGCATACCTTTGAGATAGTAGCACATGTGCTTTTTCATATCGTTGACGACGACGCGCTGGGGAAGATAGAGAGAAAGCCGTGATATATGTAGTTTTATTTGTTCTCCTTTGAGCGCGATAGGCTCTTTCCCTAAAAGGTGAGCAAAAATTTCGGGATTTCCGAGCGCTCCTCTTCCTATCAAAAATCCTTGCACTCGAGAGCCGTCGAATTCTTGAACGTCTTCAATGGAGGTTATATCGCCGTTAGCAATAAAAGGCACTTCAATTTCTTTTGCAACTTCTTTTATGAGAGTCCTATCTGCTAGACCGGAATAAAATTGCTCTCTCGTTCTTGCGTGAAGAGTAAGAGCGGATGCTCCTGCGTCTTGGAGAACTTTGGCAAATTCAAGGGCGTTGATATGCTCGTTGTCGAAACCGCTACGAAATTTAACTGTTACGGGGCGTGAGCCTGCCGATTTTACGCAAGATTTGACGATATCATAGGCAAGAGAAGGATTTTTCATAAGAGCGCTACCTTCTCCGTTAGATACGATTTTCTTGACTGGGCATCCCATATTAATATCGATAATATCCGCTTTAATCTCTTTAATTGCGCGCGCCATAATATCGGGCTCACTACCAAAAATTTGTACGGCAGACGGCGTTTCGTTGTCGTATAAACGGAGAAGGTCCTCCGTTTTTTCGTTGCCGTAAACTAACCCTTTTGCGCTCACCATTTCACTATAAGTTAGTCCCGCGCCGTATTCTCTGCAAATAGAACGAAAAGCAATATCGGTAAATCCAGCAAGGGGTGCAAGAAGATATGGAGAAGATAGAGTGATATCTTTGATTTTGAGAGTCACTTATTCTTCCTCCCTGATGAAGTTGGAAATTGCATCAGATAGAGCCTCTTCCGCGTCGATTCCGTCGTTTCTCATTTGTTTAACCGCATCAAAAAGAATTTCGCCCCACTCTTTTGCAGATTTTGGCGAGGATGAGGGCGTTTTTTGTACGCCTGCGCACTTTAATATTTTTTGAGCGCGCAAAAGGGCTGGCATCGCCTTTGGTACGGTATCGAATTTGCCTTTGCCTTCTTTTTCTTTTTTCTTTGCGCTCTCCCAAGCAAGAAGAGCCTCGGTGGCGTTAGATGCTTTTACGTCTCCGAAGATATGAGTGTGACGGTTAACCAGTTTCGTGCAGAGCATACTCATTACGTCAGAAAGGGTAAATTCACCCTCTTCTTCTGCAATTAGAGCGTTGAAAGCGGACTGCAAAAGCACGTCACCGCACTCTTCGGTCATCATAGTGACGTCCTCTTTTTCAATTGCCTCGTCTAATTCGTACGCCTCTTCAATGAGGTTTTTGCGAATACTTTGGTGAGTTTGTTCTCTATCCCATGGGCAACCGTTAGGGGAGCGGAGAATCTTCATAATTTCAATTAAATCAGAAAAGCCGTACCTTGCTCTTTCGGTCAAAGGCAAAGGAGGTATAACGATACGGGCGGTGTGGTCGCAATTTTGTCTATCGAGTTCAAGTACGCTAATAGTTTTTGCTCTTGATTTTATAAAAATGATTTCTTCTTCGCCTACTTTATCGAGGAGTATAAGTTTGACCTCGGAGGCAATAAAGTTATCGTCGATTTCAGTTATAAATACGGGAATACTTCTTGAAATTTCAACGGGGGGATTATTGATAAAATCGGTGGCGGTATAACTTATATAACTACCTGCAAAGTCAACCTTGGATTTTAAGATTGTATTTGGTGATACGCCGGGGGCGTAAGACAGATTTTTGGCTTTTTTTATAAGTAAAGAGGGTATTCCTCCCGTTAATCCGTCGCCGTCAGAGCAAACTGCGGTATCACCTTTTAAAGAGAGGATATATTGTACTGCTTTTTCATTAGTTTCCTCAAAACTTTCCGCCTCGTCGAAAAATCTATCGAGAGTGAAGTGCGGAATATTTTCAAAAAAGGAATAAGAGGGAGATTTTTCGGTAAGAACTACTACGTTTTTTGCATTGCGTATTGCGTTTTCTCCTTCTTTTGTGATTTGGTTTGGCCCCATGCCAAGTCCAACTAAAACGATACTCATATTTACTCCTTTTTGATAGGTTTAACTATCTTGCGACAAAAAGGCAAACTCATTAGTTCTTCTTTTGTGAACGCTTTTGATTTTAGCGATAGATACAAATATAATAACACACAAACTAAACAAAGTCCACACAAGAGTGGAAAATTTAGAGTTTTTGCGAGAAAAAAGAGTGGGAAAAGGGTGATAGATGAAAGGGAAAGAAAGATAGATAGCGAGCGTGTGAAATAAGAAGGCTCGCCAAAGAGTTTGCGCCAAGCGCGAAAATCCAAAAAAGCCGATGTAAAATAACATATAACGGTGCTTATAGCAGAGCCGTAAATTCCCAAAAAATAAATTGCAGGAATCGACACCACGCATTTAATTATCGCAGAGATTGCTAGATTTTTGCTTGCTCTTCCGCTTGCTCCTACCGAAAAAAGGAGGGAGGAATATATTTGGGTTATACCAAGGGCTGTGATGCCTAGAGATTCTACGCAAAGAAGAGCGGACGCGAGAGCGCGTTCACTTGCAGTTAAAGCGGGATAAAGAAAGTTTATGATAGGAAGAGCCAAGCAAATCATAACGATAGATAACGGCAAACAAATAAATAGAGCAAGTTTGATGGAAAGTCTACCTTTAAGCGAGAGTCCGTCTACGTTTTTTTCTTTGCTCAATGCTGGAACTATCGTAACGCCGAGGGATATGGTAAATACGACGGGCAAATTCACAAGGGTTGCAACCGTACCCGAAAGCAAACCGTACTGAGCGGTTGCAAGAGAGTTATTCCCAAGCGTTCTCGTGAGTATATTAATAACGGATACGCTATCAAATAGAGATGCAAGAGGAAGAATTAAACCACCCAAAGTCAGAGGAATTACCGAGCGCATAACTCGAAAAAAATCGTATCCGTTTGGACTGTGGTAATCGGTTTTTATCGGTTTATCTTTGCCAAGAGAAAAGCGCAAAAATAGGTAAGCAAAACTTATGAGTTCAGAAATAAGCACGCCCAAAAGAGCGCCGAATAGCGCGTAAGATATGCCGAATTTACCAAAATATATAGATAGGGTGAGACCGCTTATAAGTTTGACGATTTGTTCTATAAGAGTGGAGAAAAAGGTGGGATAAACGTTTGATTTTGCTTGAAAATATCCCTTAAAAACACTGCTTGCTCCACTTAAAACGAGTACGGGAGCGAGGACTTTGTAGCCGATTGCCGAGTTTGGACTTCCTTGCAAGGTAGAAAGAAGAGGAGCAAAAGCGAACATAAATATCCCAACGCAAAGAGATAGAAAAAGTGTGTGAGTAAAACTTGCGCGAAGTATTCCTCGCTCTTCTCGTCCGCTCTCGTGTGAGGCGGAGATAAAAATAGAAACGGTTTGAGTTATACCGCCCGAGGAGATTGTAAGAAGAACGGAAAACAAAGGGAAAACGGTTTGATACGCGCCAGTGCCTTCCGCCCCTAATACGTTGGTGAGAGGCACTCTATATAGCGCGCCTATAATTTTACATAGGAGTCCGCCGAGCGCAAGGACTAGCGCGCCCGCGCCAAATCCCGCGGTTTTTGATTTTTGCATAAGGATAGTTTGAGTTGATTACGTAAAAATATTCAAACTTTATTTTTTAAAAAGGTATTGCGCAAGAGTGACTGGCGTGTTATAATGAAATCGGAGGAGTTATGACGGAAGAACTTAAAAAATTAACTGAATCACTTGACTATATAAGAAGTATTACGGATTTTGAGCCCGAGATAGCGATAGTTTTAGGTTCGGGGCTAGGCGCTATTGCAGATTCCGTGGACGAGGCAATAGTAATTCCTTTTTCAAAAATCCCGAATTTTCCCGTATCTACAACGTCCGGTCACTCTGGAGAGTTGCATCTTGGCTGGATAGGTGGGGTAAAGGTTATACTATTTAAGGGTAGAGTCCATTTGTATGAAGACTACACGATAGAAGAGGTTGTTCGTCCTATAAGACTTGCGAGCATTCTTGGCGCTACTAAAATCATCATCACTAATTCGGCAGGCGCGATTAATACAACTTTTGAAGTAGGAGATAAAATTTTAATTTCAGACCATATATCTTCTTTTGTTCCTTCTCCTATAAGAGGAAATTTTAGAAAAGAATTCGGAATCAAACTAGATTTCCCCGATATGAGTGAAGTTTACGATAGACAAATGAAATCCGTACTACGAGACGTTGCGTCTCGTTGCGGAACGACGATGAAAGAAGGCGTTTATTTGCAAGTTGCAGGAGCGCAATACGAAACGCCCGCTGAAATACGATTTTATCGTAGTATCGGAGCAGATTTAGTGGGTATGAGTAGCGTAATCGAGGCAATTTCTGCTCGTCACGCAGGTATGAAAGTATGCGCTATTTCTACCGTTACGAATATGGCCTCTGGAATAGAGAAAAAAGAACTCACGCACGAAGAGGTAAAAGAAGTTGGAAAAATTGCCAGTCAAACTCTTGGCGTAATAATCAAACAATCCTTGGAGGAAATACGTAATTTAAAATAATAGGCACTGCCGTAAATAAAAACACTAGATAAATAGAATAATACCATAAGGAGTAATGACTATGATTGATTTGCATTTACACTTGGACGGTTCGCTTACACCAGATGATATTATCGAACTTGCCGAAATTCAAAACTACATCCTTCCCACAAAAGACCCATTAGAGCTTAGAAAACTGCTTTCTTTTTCGGGAAAGGAAAGAACACTAAAACACTATTTGACCTATTTTGACTTGCCTCTTGCCGTACTTCAAAGCAAACAGACGATAGAGCGCGCAGTTGAACTAATGGTAACAAGACTATATAAAAGCGGTATGGTATACGCCGAAATTCGCTTTGCTCCTCTTCTTCACACCTCGTGTGGATTGACGATAGACGAGGTCACCGAGAGCGCTATAAAAGGGCTCAAAAAAGGAATAGGCGAATCCAAATTTATGGCGCAATTAATACTTTGTTGTATGAGGAACAAAGGCACGGAAACCCAGAACGAAAAGACCGTGCTTGCAGTATCCAAGTACCTTGGAAAAGGGGTATGCGCTTTAGATTTGGCGGGAGACGAAGAAGGTTTTACCTACGAAAAATACGCTCCGCTATTTGATAAAGCAAGAGCCCTTTCTCTTCCCTTTACCGTGCACGCTGGAGAGCGAGGCGGGGCGGATTGCGTAGAAACGGCGGTTAAATTCGGCGCAAAGAGAATAGGTCACGGCGTGCGTATGATTGAGTCCGAAAGGGTTATGAACGAGGTCAAAAATAGGGGCATAGGCATAGAAATGTGTCCGACCAGTAACTATCAAACGGGCGCAATCGAGGATATGAAAGATTATCCCATAAAAGAATATCTTGATAGAGGAATACTCGTAACTGTAAATACCGATAGCACGGTGGTGTCTAATACGAGCATCAATAAAGAATTTGAGTTTTTGAAAGACAACTGTAATTTTACCGTTGAGGACAAAGTAAAAACTCTTATGAACGCGGTAAATATCGCCTTTCTTCCCGATTGTTACAAAGACGTTGTTCGCAACAGAATAATATCTAATCTCGCGCGCCAAGCGGATAACTAAATCAGCAAAAAATCGCACTCAAAAAGTGCGATTTTTTTATATCATCTATTATTCCGCAAAAGCGTTGACATTATTCCGCAAAATGGGTATAATGTTCCGTATAAGGAGCATATTATGGCTATGAACGTAAAACAAGTTGCAGAAAAATGGAATATTTCCGATAGAAGAGTGAGAAGTCTTTGTATGAGTGGGCAAATAAACGGCGCATATCGTATAGGCAAGACGTGGTATATCCCAGACGGCGTAGAAAAGCCAAAAGACGGAAGGTTTAAATCTCCTCAAAAGTTAACGGCACTTATCGAAAAGAAAAAAGCCGAACTTGATTCTCGTAGACCTCTTACCGAAGGTGAAGTGCAAAGACTTTATGAGGATTTTATGATTGAGTATACTTATAACTCAAACGCTATCGAAGGAAACACCCTTACTCTTCGTGAAACGGATATGGTTCTACGTGGTCTGACTGTTGACAAAAAACCGCTAAAAGACCACATGGAAGCAGTTGGTCACAAGGACGCTTTTTATTTTGTGGTTGACCTTGTTAAAGAAAAAGTAGAACTTAGTGAATACGTTATTAAACAAATTCACTCACTCGTACTTAGCGATAAACCTATGGATAAAGGAAGGTATAGACAAGTACCCGTTAAAATTTTAGGTGCAAGTCACGAGCCAGTTCAACCGTATTTGATAGAATCAAAAATGAACGACTTGCTCCTCGAATACAAAAAAGAGGGTAGAAATATTGCCGAAAAACTTGCTCTGTTCCATATTCAGTTTGAAGGAATTCACCCATTTATAGACGGAAACGGAAGAACGGGGAGATTGCTTGTAAACTTGGAACTTATGAAAGCGGGCTATCCGCCTATTGATATTAAGTTTGCTGATAGAAAAAGATATTACGACGCCTTTGAGGCTTATTACGCGCACAAAGACTTGTCACAAATGACTAAACTTTTCGCCGAATATATCAATGCAAGACTTGATGAATATTTGAAAATTTTGGGGTAAAGGTTTTTTATAGATAAAAGAGTTTTAGAAGGCTATATATCGTTTTATTTTAATAATTCGTCCGTCGAGACGCCGAATATTTTAGCAAGGGCTTTTAGTTCAATATCGGTTACGAAACGCTGTCCACTTTCAATTCTTTGGATAGCGTTTTTGTCTACGTCAATGCCTAAAAGTTGGAGGGACTCGGCAAGAATTCTTTGCGACATTTTAGTCGGAAAAGATTTTCTCAAACGCTTTATTTGGTCGCCACAAATATTATTTTTACCCGTGGTAGTTTTGTTTTTGAACATATCCTCGCCCCTCGTTTTGACATTTAGTGATTGACAAAAATATTATATTATAATATAATTGTCAAAATGACATTTAGTGCGTGTCAAAATATGTTTTTTGAGGTGGATATGAAAAAAATATCTAAAGGGCTAATTCTTTTACTTCTTATATGTGCGTTTATCTGTTGCGCTATTGCTTGCGCAAAGCCGGACGGAAACTTTCCTTCTGGTAGTGGACACGTTTGCGCTTTCGATAAGCAAGTAGTTGAATCTAAATATTTGAAGAGCAATGCTACTTGTATGAGTAAAGCAGTTTATTATTATTCTTGCTCTTGTGGAGAAAAGGGAACGGAAACTTTTGAGAGTGGGGAAATAGTTCCTCATAAGTTTACCTTATACACCTACGATTATAATGCAACGCATCAAAGCGACGGCACGAAGAGCGCTATTTGTGATTATCTTTGTGGAACGAAAGATACGATTACGGCTGAGGGGACTAAACTTGACGGAACGTTTATATTCAAAACCTTTACTCAAAACGGATTGATTGTAACTGGTACGGTTGCTAACGCCACTACCACGTTTTCATTTTTGGACGAAATAAGCGCAAGCGCGGATATAGAGTGGGTGGTAAGTTACGACGAATTTGGCGTACAAACTTCCTTTACGAAAACTATTCCCTTAACTATAGGAGATAACAAAGTCTACGTAATAACAAAAGAAAACGGTCAAATAGAAGCAAAGTACGAAGTAACTATTCGTAGAAGACCTATGTACACCGTAAGTTTTGAAGGGTTAGACGGCGTTCAAGTAGAAGAGGGGAATACCGTTACCGCGCCAAGCGCAACTCCCAGTAAAGACGGTTACGATTTTAATGGTTGGGATTACGATTTTGCAACGCCTATTACTAGCGATATAACGATTAACGCGAACTGGACGGGCAAAACTTATAACGTGTCTTTTGACGTAAACGGCGGTCAAGGCTCGATTGCGCCTATTCAAGTAGTTTATGGGGAAGGTATCACTTTGCCGAGTGCAACGCCTACTCTTTCGGGTTGTGAATTTTACGGTTGGTATTACGAAGAAGATAAAATTAATAACGGAGATATTTATGATATCCCAAGTAACGCTTGCCTCGTTGCGTGTTGGGCGGGAAGCGCTTATGCTTTAGATTCATACGGATATATAACTTCAGTTTCTGATAGTTTGAAAAACTGTTCTACAATAATTATCCCAGCCGAAGTAAATGGAGAAAAAGTAGTGGGATTAAAATATGAATTATTCAATGACGCTGCGTTAGAGAGAGTTATTTTTTCTAATGGAATAGAGAATATAAATGGATGGGGACTTTTTTATAACTGCAGAGAGTTAGAGAGCATTACTATTCCAGAGAGCGTCTTGACGGTTAATGCTCTTGCGTTTATTTATTGTAGTTCGATAAAAAATATAAAAGTATCCGAAAATAATCCTAATTACAAAACTATAGACGGAGATTTGTATTCAAAAGACGGCTCAACTTTGGTTATGTACGCAGTAGGAAAAACTGCTACGAGCTTTACCGTGCCTAGTAACGTAACGGTGATAGGCGGGGGCGCGTTTAATTGTAGTTTAACCATTGAGAATATAATAATTCACGAAAACGTAACAAGGATACTAGGTGGTGCCTTTGAGAATTGTAGCAAACTGAAATACGTAAATATCCCAAATGGTATTACTCATATCGCGACCGATTTGTTTAGGAATTGCATTTCGCTTGAGGGTGTAACTATAGGAAGCGGTGTATCGAGTATAGGTTCTTATACTTTCTATGATTGCACGTCCCTTGAGAGCATAACGGTAGCAGA
>JAZQYG010000075.1:0-8652 GCA_045633305.1 Clostridia bacterium
AGAGAAAGTTCCAAAGGCGTTATGAGCGCCATGGGCAGAGGTATGTTGCTCAGAGGAAAAGTTGTATCCGTTGACGACAAAATTAAGGAAATAGAAAAAGTTACCATAGAAGACCTTATAAACGTAGCAAAAGAGGTATTTGATTACTCAAAGATGACTATTTCATACGTCGGCAAAAAGACTACGGCGGATTTTATGAAAATTTTTAAATAGAAGAGGAGCAAAAAATGGAAACGAAAGACAAACTCGATACAATTTTTTATATGCAAGAAAAATTCGATAGTGACGTTATTAAAAATCGTCACTTGGAAGATATTACGCCTTCTCAATGGATTCAAAAACAAACGCTTGCTATGATTTCAGAACTTGCAGAATTATTAGACGAAGTTAACTTTAAATGGTGGAAAAACCCAAAAGAAATTGATTATTCCCTCGTAAAAGGTGAACTTGTCGACATACTTCATTTCTTTACGGGTATGTGTTTGAGAGTTGGTATGGATTCAGAAGAACTTTTCCGTTTGTATATGGAAAAGAATAAGGAGAATTTTGATAGACAATATGGCAAATCTTTGAAAAAGGGATACGAAATTTCTCCAGAAAAGTCCTAATTTACTATTGAAAATTTAATTCGTTAATGATATAATCATTAAGTAGAGGTATTCGTGAAAAACAAACAAAACGCAAACGCAATATTATTAACCATATTAACGCTCGGTGTGTTCTTTTCTTTTTGCTTGCTGGGCATTTTAGGTTCTTTCGGAAATACGATATCCGATTATTTAGTCGGATTTTTTGGCTATACCGCTTACGCGATTATTTTTTCCGTTGTTATTGTGTGCGTCGTTCTTTTGTTTGGAGGACAAGTTTTTTTAAGAAAAGATTCTATAGGCAGATATTTACTTTTGCTAATTTTGCTTATTTTTGCTCTTCATACGGCAACGTCAAAACAATTTTTTAATCAAAATTACTTTGCATATTTAAAAAGTTGTTTTGATTCTTCTGCTACGGCAGGTGGTATGCTCTTTGGAATACTTGCATATTTTCCGGTTGCTATTTTTTCTTATGCAGGCGGACTTTCTATTTTTTCTCTTGCTTTTATTATTTCTTGTTTCTTTGTTTTTTCTCGCAAAAAACCTTCTCAATCTAATTTTAGAGCCAAGAAAATTATATATGGAGCAAAAAACACTGCAACTCTAACCGAATTTTCAAATAGTCAAAATGAAGAAGAGACGGAAGGCATTGGCGCAACTTTGTTTGTTGAAAACATTAATTCAAAAAAGGAATCTGGATTTTTCCGTTCAAAAAATGAAGATACGACCGTTCATTATCAACCTTTAAGCACTATCTTCGACGAAGATTTGTCGGGTAGTGGATTACTAGAAGAGGTAGAAAAGGATAAAGACGGAGATGAAATTCTTCCTGCACCCATATTAGAGGCGGATGCTAGGCAACAAGCATACGATAAACTTTTTAATTTCCAAACCACATACAATCCCACCTATACTGATGACGAGCCGGAATATAAATCTGCAGAGGAAAGATTGTTTGGAAAATACGTGCCTAGAGCAACTCAAAGTGAAACGGCGGAAAACACCACGACTTTTTATCCTAACAAAGAACAAGAAGATACTCCTGAAGTGGATAGCGTAGAGAAAGAGGATAGCGAAAACATTACCAAGACTCAAGAACAAGAAGAAACGCCACAAATTAAACTTACTTATCAATCAAACCCTTACTCTTTTACTAATTCGTATTTTAATCGTGGAAAAGATGAAAGTGAGATTGTTTCTATCCAAAAAAACGCTATATTTAACGATTACAGTTCAGACATTTCCTTAGATGAAGAAAGTGACGACTACGGCGATAAACTCAGCAAAGTACTTAATTCGTTAAAAACGGAAGAGGTTTATGAAGAGGAAGAAATCACCGACGTTTTAGATAACGATACCACAATAGAGGAAAATTATTCTGAAATTGATGATATCAATGAAAATACGGAAGATGAAGAAGAAACTTTTGAGCCTCAAAAGACTGCAAGTCAAATTCTTTTTGATAATCCTCCTAATCCCTTTGATAGTCTTGACTTAGATGAGGACGAAGAAGAGATTATCGAGGAGAGTATCGCAAAACAAGAGTCTCAAACTGTTGAGGTAACCAAAAAACAAGAAGAAGCGAAAGTAGAGCCTCAAAAGGTAGTTGCTCCTAATCGCGATTTTAGCGCAATTGAAAATGGTAATTTCAACACGCCTAGCACTCAAAAACAAAAAACTGACAAAAACAAAGTGCTTTCGGGTCAAATTGCGCTTACTGAAGAGGCTGTCGTCGTAAAAAGAAGACCTTACGTTGCGCCACCGCTTAGTTTGCTTACTCCTGATGCAGCTCCTTCTAACGTCAGTCTTGAAACCCACGAAGAAACCAAAGCAAATCTTGAGCAAGTTTTAGCAAACTTCAAAGTAGAAGGTCAAGTTACTGGGGTCGTTACCGGTCCTGCATTTACTCGTTACGAGATTAATCTAAAACCCGGTGTTTCAGTTAAAAACATTTTGCGTATAAGCGACGATATTGCTATGGGACTTGGGGGAGTTAAAATTAGAATCGAAGCCCCCGTACCCGGCAAAACTTGCGTTGGTATAGAAGTTCCTAATAAAACGAGAGGAACGGTGGGACTACGAGGAATACTTGAAAAAAGTGATTTCTTTACGGCAAAATCACCTTTAACTGTATGTTTAGGACGTAATATTTCTGGAGACAACATTACTTGCGACCTTGCAGATACTCCGCACTTATTAGTTGCAGGCGCGACGGGTTCAGGTAAAAGCGTTTGCTTAAACGTTATCCTTTGTAGCCTTTTGTATAAAGCGTCACCAGAGGACTTGAGGTTAATTCTCGTTGACCCAAAACGTGTCGAACTCAACTCTTATAACGGATTACCTCATATGCTTATAAAAGAGGCAATAACGGAGGCACCTAAGGTTATAAGAGCACTTGACTGGTTGATTAGCGAAATGGACAATAGATATAATTTGTTCAGTACTAGTGGCGTTAACTCAATCAAGGATTATAATGCAAAAGTTATGGTTTCTGGCGAAGGCAAAAAACTTCCGTATATCGTTATAGTTATAGACGAAATAGGTGATTTGATGCTCGTTGCTAAAAACGATATTGAAGATAGAATACAACGACTCGCTCAACTTGCTCGTGCTGCAGGTATTCATATTATAGTTGCAACGCAAAGACCCTCAACCGACGTTATTACGGGTGTAATTAAGGCTAACTTGCCCTCACGTATAGCCTTTGCCGTATCTTCCGCGCCCGACTCAATGACCATACTTTCGTTAGGTGGAGCGGAAAAACTTCTTGGAAAAGGCGATATGTTATTCTCTAGTAGAACTGCGCCCGACCCCGTTCGTATACAATGTGCTTTCGTTCCTACACCAGAAGTTCAAGCAATTACTCAATTCGTAAAAGAAAAGAACGACGCTTTCTTTGATGAAAATATCGAAAAGGCTATAACCTCTGTACCTGCAAGTTCAAACGGACCTCTTTCCGGAGCGAATAGAGACGACGACGTGGACGTACTTTTCTACGATATACTTAAATTTGCAATAAATATGGGTACGATATCGGTAACGATGGTACAGAGAAAATTTAAATTAGGTTTTCAACGTGCAGCAAGAGTAGTTGACCAAATGTATGAACTTAATTACGTTTCAAAGCAAGAAGGCGCAAAACCTAGAGAAGTTTTAATTACACAAGAACAGTTCAACGAACTATACGGAGACAGCGTTCCCGACGCTATAGACTAACTATATGAAAAAAGTAGGCTTTATTACACTCGGTTGTGATAAAAATAGAGTAGACGGCGAAAAAATACTCGGTAATTTCGTCGATAATGGATACGAAATCGTTTCACAGTTAAACGACGCCGACGTTATCGTCGTTAATACTTGCGGATTTATTGAAACTGCAAAGCAAGAATCTTTAGACGCAATTTTTGACGTTTGTTCTATAAAAGAAGAAACTGGAGCAAAAATTGTAGTTACGGGTTGTCTTGCTGAACGATATTACGAGGATTTACTTCAAGAAATTCCCGAATTAGACGCGGTAATCAAACTACAAGATAGAGAAAAAATATTGTCCTTTATTGAGGAAAATTCTACAAATCAAAGAGGAAATAGAATTCTTACGACTCCGCCTCACTACGCTTACTTAAAAATAGCGGACGGTTGCAACAATAAATGCGCTTTTTGTGCAATACCAAAAATTAGAGGTCCATACGTATCTTACAAGATTGAAGATATAGTAGCGGAGGCAAAAACGTTAGTAGATAACGGAGTTAAAGAACTTATAATCGTCGCTCAAGATACAACGCGTTATGGTAAAGATATTTACGGTGATTATTCTTTAATTAAACTTTTGGACGAACTATCAAAACTTGACGTTGAGTGGATAAGAATAATGTACTGTTATCCCGAACTTATAACGGACGAATTTCTCACTTATGTGAAAAATAATCCGAAAATTTGCAAATATTTGGATATACCATTGCAACATTGTTCGGACAACGTACTTCGTTTAATGCGTAGAAGAAATAATAAATCTCAATGTGAAGACTTAATTAATAGAATACGCAAAATCGTTCCAGAACTTGCCATAAGGTCTACTTTTATGGTCGGTTTTCCGGGAGAAACGGAAGAAGATTTTTGTCAACTTGAAGATTTTCTCACCGAGTACAAACTTGACAACGTAGGATTTTTTACATATTCAAGAGAGGAAGGTACACCTTCGCACGACTTTAAACCACAAATATCTAAAAAAATCAAAAACGAACGCTTAAAGAGAGCATTTATTGCGCAACAAAAAGCGATTTTTGAAAAGAACAAAAAGTTTGTTGGTCAAACAATCAAAGTTTTATACGAAGGAATTGACGATAAAAAACAACTTTTTGTTGGAAGAGGGGAATTCCAAGCCCCCGAAATTGATGGAAACGTTTTCTTTACCGCGGATTTTTGTCCTATGGTAGGAGAGTTTTATAACGTAAAAATTACAAATGTGGTCGGTTACGACCTCGAAGGAGAAATTACGGATGAATACAGCGAATAAAATTACACTTTCAAGACTTTTTTTAGTTCCCGTAATGGTTGCGTTTTACTTGCTTGATTTAACTTGGGCATTTTACGTTGCAACGATTATTTACATAATAGCAGCATCTACTGATTTTCTTGATGGATACGTTGCGAGAAAACAAAACACCGTTACTACTTTTGGTAAATTTCTTGACCCTATCGTAGACAAAATTTTGGTCGTTGCGGCATTTTTGCTCGTAATTGAAAAGGGTGGAATTATTCCCGCTCCATACGGCTCGATAGGTATGCTACTTATTTTAACTCGTGAATTTTTGGTTGCAGGTCTTCGTCAATGCGCGGCTGGCACTGGTAAAACTATTGCTGCCGATACTTTTGGTAAATTAAAAACGCTTGCCCAAGACGTAACCGCACCAGTTCTTATGATGATGCCCGTTATCGCAGGTTGGTGGATAGGCTTTTTGTACGTAGGTTACGCTATGTATGCAATTTCGGTAATTTTGACCGTTCTTTCTGGATTTAATTATATTTGGGTAAATAGACAAATACTCGTAGGCGAAGATATGCTCGGCGGTAAAAAGTCGGATAAATAATATGCCTAACGATTTTTGGAATACAATTGAAGACGTAGTTGAGTTTAAAGCGTTTGGCAAAGATGACGATTTCAAAACCAAAATTGAAAAGGTTTTAAACGGCAAAAATGCATCATATTCAATAAATTTTGACGATTATGACAATTTGATAACTTTGAATTTATCAAATCTTGATGCTATCGACAAAAAGAAAATTGTATCTAAAATATTCAATATACTCGACGATAGAATTTACGCAGATAAAAACGTCAATATTCCATCTTACTGCATTGAACTTTTAAAGTTTACGGGTAAAAAACTCGGTGTTGCCGAGAGCATAACTGGAGGATTGATTGCAAACGCGCTAGTTTCTATATCGGGAGCAAGTGAAGTTTTGTGCGAAAGTTTGGTTTGTTATGCTAACGTATCTAAAATTGAAGTTTTAAACGTTGACGAATCAACCCTTGCTAAACACACTGCGGTAAGTAGTCGCTGTGCATACGAAATGGTTTGCGGAATACTTAATCACGAATATAACGACTACGGAATTGCAACCACTGGATACGCTGAAAATTTTGAGGGCGAAAGTGGAGGAAAAGTGTTCATCGGTATCGGTTCGAGAGAGAGAATCGACGTACACGAATATAAATTTGAAGGTGATAGAAACACCGTCAGAAAACGTGCAACTAATACGGCTCTTTTTCACCTTGTGAAAAAACTTAAAGGAGCCTTTGACTATACAAGATAAAGCGGAGGTAATTATGGACGAAGCAAAAAAACTCGACAAGAAAAAAGAACTCGAGAGCGTAATCGCTCAAATTGAAAAACAATATGGTAAAGGCGCTATTATTCGTCTTGGAGAAAGCGCAAAAATGACGACTGACGTTATTCCAACTGGTTGCGTAACTCTTGATATTGCGCTTGGTACGGGTGGCGTTCCTAGAGGAAGAATTATTGAAATTTACGGACCTGAATCTTCGGGTAAAACTACCGTTTCCCTTCATATAATTGCCTCTCTTCAAAAAATGGGCGGAACTGCAGCGTTTATCGACGCAGAACATGCTCTTGACCCAGTTTACGCATCTAATTTGGGTGTAAATATTAACGACCTTTACGTATCACAGCCCGATAACGGAGAGCAAGCGCTTGATATAACCGAATCTCTCGTTCGCAGTAATTCAGTTGACTTGATAGTCGTAGACTCAGTTGCAGCCCTCACTCCTAAGGCAGAAATCGACGGTGAAATGGGTGATTCACATATGGGACTTCAAGCAAGACTTATGAGCCAAGCGCTTAGAAAACTTGCCGGCATCACTAATAAATCTAATACTTGCGTTATTTTTATTAACCAGTTACGTGAAAAAGTTGGTCTTGTATTTGGTAATCCCGAGACGACACCTGGTGGTAAAGCGCTTAAATTCTATTCTAGCGTAAGAATGGACGTAAGGCGCGCCGATACAATCAAAAGCGGGGCAGACGTCGTTGGTAATAGAACAAAAGTTAAAATCGTTAAAAACAAACTTGCGCCTCCTTTTAGAACTGCGGAATTTGATATACTTTTTGGAAAAGGTATATCAAAAACTGGTTGTTTGCTTGACCTTGCAGTTGAAGCGGGTATTATGAATAAAAGTGGCGCGTGGTTCAGTTATAATGACGAAAAAGTTGCGCAAGGTAGAGAAAGAGCGCTTGAATATCTTGAATCTAGACCAGAAATTTGCGAAGAAATCGAATCTCAAATCAAAGATAAATATTTTGCAAAATAAAATATATAATCTTGACAATCTTATAAAAATAGATTAAAATTATTATGATATCCGTGTGATATCTATTGTAAATTGAAAACTTAATAGGAGGTATACTATGACAGGCAAACTTACAAGTTTGCTTCTTGGTCAGGTAACTTTTGTAGAAGGCGCTATAATTGCAGGAATTTCACTCGTTTTAGCGCTTGCCTTGGGCTTTTTAATATTCAAATATCTACCAGGTAGAAAAATTGATAAAGCATTAAACAGCGCAGAAAAAATTCTCGAAGATGCCAGACAAGAGGCAAAAACTTACAGAAAAGAAGCAATTCTCGAAGCGAAAGATGAACAACACAGAATGCGTATTGATTTTGATAAAGAAATCAGAGAAAGACGCAGTGAAATCCAGCGCACAGAAGCCAGATTAAATCAAAAGGAAGATATGCTGGATAAAAAGGAAGAATCCATTGATAAAAGGCAAGAGTCTTTAGAACAAGCAAAGAATCTCCTTGCACAAAAGGAAACGGAACTTGCTCGTAAATCTCAAGACATACAACAGGCGCACGAAAAAATGTTGCAAGAGTTGCAACGCGTCTCGGGTATGACGAAAGATGAAGCAAAAGCCATTTTAATGAATAATCTTCTTGATGAAGTAAAAAGAGAAGCGGCTACAGAGGCTCGTGAAATTGAAAACACGGCGCGCGAAGAAGCCGAGAAAAAAGCAAAGAACATAATCAGCCTTGCTATACAAAGATGCGCAGTAGACCACTCGTCGGAAATAACGATGTCTATCGTGCCTCTTCCTAGTGAAGATATGAAAGGAAGAATTATAGGTAGGGTTGGTCGTAATATAAGAGCTTTTGAAAACGTAACAGGCGTGGACCTCATAATTGACGATACTCCCGACGTTGTAACGTTATCGGGATTTGACCCGGTAAGACGTGAAATTGCGCGTATTACCCTTGAAAAACTCGTATCGGACGGAAGAATCCACCCCGCACGTATAGAAGAAATAGTAGATAAAGTCAAAAAGGATATAGACGGTCAAATTAAAGAGGCTGGTGAAGCCGCTGTATTTGACGCTGGTATATATGGTTTGCACCCCGAACTCGTAAAAATATTAGGTAGACTAAAATATAGAACGAGCCACGGACAGATCGTACTCAAACATTCGCTTGAGGTATCCTATCTTGCAGGCATTATGGCTGCCGAGCTCGGAGCTGACGTTAAGATAGCAAAGAGGGCAGGACTTTT
>JAZQYG010000076.1:0-2606 GCA_045633305.1 Clostridia bacterium
TTTATTCCTTTTTCAAGTTCTTCCCACGTAATATTGAGGGCGGGAAGAAGTCTTATTTTGTCCTTCGCCGTCAGTACTATAAGTCCGTTTTTCAAGCAATCGGACTTGATAAGTTTAGCATCTTTTTCGGTCTTTATACCAAGCATAAGTCCCATACCTGAAATACCGATAACGCCTTTCATCTTTTTGATAGCGCTAGTTAAATACTCACTCTTTTTGCTAACTTCGCTCAAAAATTCGGGGGTTAATCTATTCAATACTTCAATTGCGCCCGAGCATGCAACGGGATTGCCACCAAAAGTAGAACCGTGACTGCCCGCGTTCATTACCATTTCACATTTATCCCCTACCATAGTTGCACCGAGCGGTAGTCCGCCTGCTAAACCTTTTGCAGTGGAGAGAATATCGGGCGTAACGTCAAACTGCTCGTAAGCGTAGAGCGTTCCCGTTCTACCGTTACCAGTTTGAACTTCGTCGCAAATAAATAGCCAGTCGTTAGCTTTGCAAAGTTCGTAGACCTTTTGAACGTAATCATAAGAAAGAGCGTTAACTCCTCCTTCACCTTGCACGAGTTCGAGCATAACGGCGCAAGTCTTATCGCTTGCTTTTGATACTAAATCTTCGATATCGTTAGGCTCAGCATACGAAAATCCTTCCAAAAAAGGATTAAAATAGTTATGAAATACGTCTTGACCTGTTGCGGTTATAGTTGCCATAGTTCTTCCGTGGAAACTACCTTTCAAGGTGATAATTTCGTATCTTCCCTCTCCGTATTTATCAAAACTGTATTTTCTCGCGCATTTGATTGCAAATTCGTTTGCCTCTGCTCCTGAATTTGAGAAAAAGACCTTTTTAAATCCAGTTTTCGAGGTGAGCATTGACGCAAGTTTTGCCGAAGGCTCGGTGTAATATAAGTTGGACGCGTGAGCAATTTTGTTAATTTGCGCGCTAACCGCCTTTATCCAACCTTGGTCGCAAACGCCGAGAGAGTTAACGGCGATACCACTACCAAAATCGATATATTCTTTGCCCTCGATATCTTTTAAAGTGCTACCCTTTCCAGATTCGATTACTAAATTTTCTCTAGCGTACGTGTTTGCAACGTTTTGTTTGTCAAGTGAAATAATATTATCCATAATTAATGAAACATCGTGCCTATACCTTCGTCGCTGAGTACCTCTATAAGTATAGAGTGAGGCACTCTTCCGTCGATAATAAACACCCTTTTAACTCCGTTTTTGATTGCGTCTATGCAACAGTTAACCTTGGGAATCATACCTCCGCAAATAACGCCTTCTTCAATAAGGGCAGGCGCTTCGTCTACGCCGATTACAGGGATAAGTGAAGATTCGTCGTCTTTGTTGCGTAATATACCTTTTATATCCGTCATACTAATCAAACTGGACGCGCCTATTGCAGAGGCAAGCCTTGCTGCAACGGTATCCGCGTTGATATTATAGACGTTGCCTTCTTCGTCGTGACCCACTGAAGATACGACGGGGATATACCCCTTTTCCAAAATATCAAATATGGGCGCGGGATTAATTTCTTTAACTTCGCCAACGAATCCGAGTTCTTCACTCAACTTTTCGGCTTTTATCAATCCTCCGTCAAGTCCGGATAGACCGATTGCCTTGCCACCCATACGGTTAATAATACCCGTAAGATTTTTATTTATCTTTCCGCAAAGCACCATTTGAACGATTTCAACCGTTTCTTCGTCAGTTTGTCTGAGTCCGTTAACGAATTTGCTTTCTTTACCTACTCTTTTAAGCATTTCGGAAATTTCAGGTCCGCCACCGTGAACTAAAACGACTTTGATACCTATTTGGTTCAAAAGAACGATATCTTTCATAACGCAATCAACAAGTTCTGGGTTAATCATTGCGTTTCCGCCGTACTTTATTACGATAATTTCTCCGTTATATCTTTGAATATAAGGGAGGGCTTGAGTCAAAATTTCCGCTTTTTGTGAATCTGATACGCTCATATTACTCCTTAGGTGCGATAGTCGCCGTTTATGCGAACGTAGTCGTAAGTGAGGTCACAACCCCACGCAGTAGACGAGTATACACCGTCGTTAAGATTTATATTAATATTAATTTCGTCTTTTAATAAAATTTTCTTGGCAACGTCCTCGTCAAAATCAACTCCGCTACCGTTTTTACAAACGAGAATTTCGCCTTCGCTTGACGAAAAAGATACGTCCACTTTCATTACGTCGACGTCTGCTCCGCTATAACCGATTGCGCAAAGCACTCTGCCCCAGTTAGCATCCGCTCCGAACATTGCCGCCTTAAAAAGCGAAGAGGTAATTACCGATTTTGCAACTACCTTTGCGCTCTCCGTTGTTTTTGCCCCTTTTACCAAGCACACGAGAAGTTTAGTCGCGCCTTCTCCGTCTTTTGCAATAAGTCTAACGAGCGCTTGACAAATAGAGGTGAGAGCATCTTTGAAAACGTTGTAATCTTCGCCTTCACTATCAATTCTCTTATTTTCAGCCATACCGTTTGCAAGTACGGAAACCATATCGTTAGTCGAAGTATCTCCGTCTACGCTAAGCATATTAAACGAATCCGCTATTGCTGAGTGTAACGCTTTATCTA
>JAZQYG010000077.1:0-4332 GCA_045633305.1 Clostridia bacterium
GCATTTATCTTTTATAAAATTATATAGTTGGTCGCGGTCGCTCTCGTATGGCGTTCCGCCGTCGATAATGATAGACTTATTTTCAGTCAAAATAGCGCAACCAAACATTTGAACGTTAGTGGTATTTCCAAAAAAATAAAACTGAGCCATAATTTTCTCCTTTCTTTTTACAATTATACTATTTTTTAAAGCAAAGTCAACAACGTGCAAAAGTTTTGTCGAAAATAACAAAAACAGAGTCAAAAAATGCAAACTTATTATAAATATCGAAAGAGAACACTAACATAAAACAAACGTTTTTGCTTGACAAAAGAACGGGAGGAGGGTATCTTTTAGGAGACACGCTTTGTATTGACAAAAAAATAAATTTTTTTGGAGAGAAAAATGGCAATTAGAAGAAAATATGGAATAATTTTCACGTTATCCCTTTTGCTTTGCGTAGCGTTCTTGTTTATGGGAATATCGTTTTCAAGTGAAAGCGCATACGCAGACGAACAAGTTTATCCCACCCAAATGAATAGGGCGGAATTACCTTTTTCAAGACTTTCAGGTTTTTATGCGGATTTCAAGAACAACATATCTAACAAGAATATGTCCGTATCCGAAACTCTTTACGGAATCGATTTGTCTATTGAAAAAGCAAGCGGTACTATGTATCCCTATTGGACCAAAGGTAGTTCAAACTACTTTACTATAAGAATAGGTAACCAAGTCAAAGTCAAAGCAACTAACGGCGACAGAGTTTATGGACTATGTCTTAACGGAAGAACTTCTTTAAACGCAACTTCGTCGGATACGAATTTGACGAAAGGTGAACCCAAAATCGTAGTAACTGCAAATACCGGTGAGGTAGTAATAAACGGTCACTACATAGGTTGGACTGGTAACGCAAGCGAAGTAATATTTACCTTTAGTTTAGGTCCTAATAATACTAATACCTATGCAACTTACGAATTTGACAAAATCGTAATGTGGTCGTCAAGTGAAAATATTCCAACTCCCTCTGAGCCAACCGTAAAAGGGGACGTTAGCGCACTTGTTGCGGGTATGAACACTGCTGATGCAAAAACCGTTTATTTCGGTCAAGGTTCTACTTATCATTATCCCGAAAATCCGGAAGTTGCACCTCTTGCTTGGAAAGTCGTTGGATACAATGGCGAAGGCGTAGCGTCCAAACCCGGTACAATGACACTTATGGCGGACGAAATTTTCTTCTACGATTTGTACGTAGATAGAAATTATGATTACGGCGGTACAACTTCAGGAAGAGAAAAACACCCATACGGCGTAAGTAATGCACACAAAAGATTAACTGAAATTGCTGGAACGTTTTCTAACGCAGAGAAAAATGCTATCTACGAAAGAGCATTATTCGACACCTTGCAAGCAGCGTACGATGCAAAACTTTGGATGCCGTCGGAGAGTGAAGTTTATCAGTTGCATGAAAGCATAAGGTCGACAAAAACTTTCAGTACGAGAACTTATACCGCAACTAGCACAGGAAAAGGCTCTTTGATTACTTATGGTTCAAGTGGTTGGGGAGCAAACAGTATTTATTACGGAAACGACCACTATATCCGTCCTATGGTTATGATTGACTTGAGCAAAGTTGAATCGGTTAGCGAAGGTTCGGACGGAATATTTACTTTTAATTTCGTTCAACCTCCTCACGCTCACAACTGGGAGTATGAGTTAAGTAGCGACGGAGAAAAACTTATTGCAGCTTGCTCGGAGCAAGGTTGTCCTTCTAACGTACAAGAACTTTTCTTGGATATTTTAGATAAAAATTACGACAAACTTGCAACAAACGCAATCATTAATACTAATAACTGGCAAGCAAACGACTTGCTCGACGTTTCAGGTATTGCAGTTAAATACGTAGGAGTAAACGGTACAAACTACGCAGAAACGACAACTGCTCCGGAAAACGCAGGTACTTATAAAGCAAAACTTACGGTAGGTGACTACACTATCGAAAAGCAATATACGATTTCTCCTATCAGCGTATCTATTCCTAGTGGTATGCCTCCTGAATATGCAGACGTAGAATTATTTAGAACGCTTAACCCTCAGTCTTATGAAATTCAATGGTGGATGGGTAAAGCAGAAACGTATAGCGGAAATAAAAACGTCGTTTACGACGGTAATGCTCACGCAGTAGTTTACACCCAAACTTCAACAAATAATGGAGTGGACTGGGGATACAGTTATATGGATACAACTGGTGGTAAAATTGTGTTTTCCGTAGGCGACATGGACGGACCTTGGACCATTAATCCGACTATAACGGATGCGGGCGTGCATAAGGTTTACTGGAAGATAGAAGCGTCTAACGGTAACTATATCGGAACTGAAGCAGACGAAGACAACTTCATTTATGGTATAATCGAGCAAGCAGAGAGCGTAATAACGACTGCTCCTACTGCAAAAAGTAGTCTCGTCTATAACGGAACGGCGCAAAATCTTATCAATGCCGGTAGCGTAAACGGTGGATATCTTGTGTACAAATTAGGAGCAAACGGTTCTTATAGCGCAAATATTCCTCAAGCAACAAATGCAGGCGAATACGACGTTTATTATAAAGTTTATAGTGACGGCAACTACTCTGGTATAGTGGGAAGCGAGTCTAATAAAGTGAGAGTAACTATCGCAAAAGGACAAAGCGTAGTAACCTCTGCACCTACTGCAAAAACAACCCTCACTTTTAACGGTTCGCTCCAAACTCTTATAAACGCAGGTGAAACTAACGGTGGGGAACTCGTTTATAAACTTGGCGAAAGCGGAACTTATAGCTCTGTTCTTCCTCAAGCATTGAACGCTGGAGAATATGAGGTATATTATAAAGTTTTAGGTAACGATAATCTCAACGGAATTGAAGAAAGTTCACAAAATAAAGTAGTGATAACTATCGCAAAAGCCGTTAGACCTCAAATGCCCGCGCTTTCAAAACAAAGTTTGACCGATACTACGGTTACGCTTAATCAAATAACTGGAATTGAAGACGGAGAAATTGAATACGGTTACTGTTTAACCGAAAACGGAGAATTTGTATACGGAAATAGCAACGTCATTACTTCTCTTGACGATAATCAAACTTATTACTTCAGATATAGAGTATTAAATTCTGCCAACTACGAAGTTTACGTATCGAGCGCAATAAGCGCAAAAACTAACTCTTCTGACGTTACTGCTCCTCAAATTACGGGAGTAAACGAACAGGACCGTTATTGTACGGCTCAAACGTTGACTATCATAGAGGATAACTTACTTTTCGTAAAAGTAGACGGCATTGACGTAACGGCAAATCTTGTAGACGGCAAAATCACTTTGGGAGTAAAAAATGAGGCTCAAGTAGTACTCGTTAGCGATATAGCTGGAAATACTGCAACTGTTACAGTGAAAATATTCGGACACGAAGAGAGCGCTTGGATTGTTGACTCTGCTCCTAAAATCGGACAAAACGGTGAAAAACATACCGAGTGTTTGCATTGTGGTGAAAGCATCAAAACTGCGCAAATCGACGCCCTCGTAGCAAACGCTGAGCAAGATGCAAACGTACAAAAGCAAGACCCCGTAATCGAACAAAACGCTCCCGCAACCGAAATTAAAAATAACATTTCAGAAATAAGAGAAAGCGTTTTGACTACGGAAGACGAAGAAGCGATTGCAAACGGCGCTACGATAAACGTATATATCGAAGTAAAAGTTATAACTGAAAGCGTAGAACAAGAAACGATAAATAAAGTCGTTGAAAAGGTCGGCGCAAACGTAGACGTGGTTTATCTTGATTTGAGTTTGTTCAAAAAGGTTGGCGAAGAAATCGCAACTAGCGTACACGAATTAAACAAAAAAATCAAAATAAGCGTTGTTGTTCCCGATAGCATAAAAGCAGAAGGAAGAACGTATCAAATCGTTAGAGTTCACGACGGTGTCGCGGAAATAATAAGTGGTGAATACAACGAGCAAAGCGGTGAATTTACTTTTGAAACTGATAGATTCTCGACTTACGCATTAACTTATGTTCCAGAAAAAGCAAGCATAAATAGCGGACTTATTATAGGGATTATTGTAGGTGGTGTTGTGCTTGCAGGTATTGCAGTAGGAATAGTTCTTATTCTTAACAAGCGCAAGAAAGCGTAAACCAAAACCTAACGAAAGCGTGTTCGTAAAAGAGCACGCTTTTTATTTATTTACAAAATTTTGCTACTGTGTTATACTAAACGTATTACAATCAAGGGGAAAGGATATGGCTTATTACAAAATATCAAAAGAAACGATTGCAGAATTTGCAATGAAGTTTGATTCGGCGATGGACTATGCGTTTAAACACGC
>JAZQYG010000078.1:0-5223 GCA_045633305.1 Clostridia bacterium
TTCGCCGTCGTTAACTACAACTCTATCTTTTGCATTTTCGTAAATTTCTTTGCGCTCGTTATACAAAGCAATAATGCCCTTTTGCGCCGAAAGAGGTCTGTCTTCCGCGCTCAATAGTTCGAGCGGTCTTTTTATATAAATAAAAACACCGTTTGAGCGCAGTTCGCGTACGTTTTCCTCTCTCAACACTCCCCCACCGCCAAGAGAAATCACTTTTCCACTTAAACTTGCAACAGATTTTATAACTTCACTTTCTATATCACGAAAAACTTTTTCCCCCGACTCTTTTATTATTTGAGAAGGAGTTTTACCAGTTCTTTGTTGAATAACCAAATCAGTATCGATAAATTCTCTAGAAAGAGTGGTTGCGAGTTTTTTTCCAAGCGTTGATTTTCCGCAAGAGGGCATACCGAATAAAACTATATTCATACACTCTGCGCAAAGTCTTGCAAGGGTTTTTTCGGAGTCCTCTTGGGTGTGCTGACTATTAGTCCAAATATCCTCCGCGAGCAAGGCTTGTTCAACGAGCATAGAAAGTCCTCCAGAGTACGCTACGCCCCTTTTCTCTGCTAGGCGAAGTAGTTCGGTTTGTAGAGGATTGTATATGCAATCGAATACACCTTCGAGCATATCAAATCCGTCAAGCGTTATAGGTGATACTCCTCCATTTGGATACATACCAACGGGAGTGGTGTTTATAATTATTTGCGCCGATTGTGCAATTTGTTTGTAGTTAGAATAATTCACCTCGCCAGAGCGTGAAACTATCCAAATTTTATTTGCTCCATCAATTTTTGCGAGCGTTCTTGCCGTATTCGACGCGCCACCGCTACCAAGGATTAAAACGTTTTTATCTTTGAGCGTTACACCCTTTCTTGCGAGCATATATCTAAGTCCGCCAACGTCGGTATTATATCCGTAAAGTTTGCCCTCTCTATTGCAAACGGTATTGACCGCGCCTACCTCTTTTGCAAGGTCGGAGATAAAATCAACTTGCTCGAATATATCCTTTTTATAGGGAATAGTAACGTTAAATCCGTCGAATTTACAATTTTTGCAAAAAGAAGTAAGTTCATCCTTTTTTAGTGGGTTCAACACGTAATCAAACCCACGAGCGTTATGCAATATAGCGGAATAACTATGTCCGAGTTTTTCACCTATCAAACAAAATTTCATTATATTATTTCTCTATAACTTCCAAGGAATACGAAGTTATCCGAACCGCTTTCAAGTTCGCTAACTACGTTTTCAACCGCAACGTCACGTATATCGCCCTCAAAATCGAAATAGAACATAAATTCAAAATCCGAATTTGCAATAGGTCTTGATTCAATCTTGGTAAGATTCAATCCAAGAGCGGAGAATCTGCTTAATACTCTATTAAGTGAGCCCGGCTCGTGAGATAAACTCGTCATTACGCTAATTTTGTTTGCCCCTTTATAAATTTTGAGGTCTTTAGCAATACAAATAAATCTCGTATAGTTAAGTTGACTATCTTGCACCCCTTTTTCAATAATTTCAAGTCCGTAAATTTGAGCGCACTCGGGTGAACAAATAGCGCCGATAGAACAATCTTGGCTCTCTGCTACGGTTTTTGCAGCAACGGCTGTGTTTTCGGAAACGACCGTAGTTGCGCCAAGCCCTTTAATATACTCCGCGCATTGAGATAGCGCTTGAGGATGAGAAAGAAGGCTCTTAATTTGTTTTTTATCCGTACCCGGTTTAACGGCTAAACAATGCTCTATTTTTACTCTACAAGATGCAACTATGTGGAAATTGTGTTTGCGCATCAAATCGTAAACTTCGGACACAGAGCCCGCAGTACTATTTTCTATAGGTAACACGCCGAATTCACAAAGTCCCTTGTCTACCGCGTTAAACACGCCGTCGAAATTTTTAAAATAAGTAATGTCTGATATAGGAAATATTTTATGGGTTGCAGTTCCACTATTTGCTCCCTTTATACCTTGACAAGCAACGCTTGCAGATATGGGGATTGTAGGCAATTCCCCTCCCGCTATCGAGCGAAGTTTATCTATCGTATCCGATTTTGAACCTATCAAAGAGGACTGATACGCTTTACTCGTATAAAAAACGGTAGAATAAAGTTCTTTGAGATAAAACTTTATATCGTCGTCAACTTTTGATGCAAGTCTATAAAGTATTGCATTTTCTCTTTCGGGGTCACTGGTTGCCTTTTTCGTTTGCGCTTTGCTTTCTGCAACCTCTTTTACAAGGTCCATACGCTTAGCGTAAAGAGCGGAAAGTTCGTCGTCTATTGAGTCAATTTCCTTTCTTATTTGTGACAAGTCTTTCATATATTTCACCTCAAATTATTTCGTCAAGTATCGCAAGGGCTACTGCCGATTCTACGCAAGGTACGGCTCTTACAGCAACGCAAGAATCGTGTCTGCCGTTTATTACTATTTCTACGTTTTCTTTATTAATAAGGTCTACGCTCTTTTGGGGCTTTGATATAGAGGGCGTCGGCCTAAATGCAACCGAAAGAGTAATTTCCATACCGTTTGATATACCTCCGTTTATCCCTCCCGCGCGATTTGTTTGGGTAACCACCTTGCCGTCCACGAATTGCAAAGGGTCGTTAGCCTGACTTCCTTTCATTGAGCAAAGTGCGAATCCGTCCCCAAACTCCACCCCTTTTACTGCGGGAATAGCGTATACGAGAGCAGATATCTTGCCTTCTAACCCCTCGAAAAGATTATCTCCGATTCCACAAGGCACGCCGTATACGATACACTCAACCTTTCCACCAAGAGAGTCACCCTCTCTTTTTGCATTTAAGATTGCTTGAGTCATTTCCTCTTTTTTTGTTAAAGCGGGAATAATTTCTTGTCTATCTTTTAATAATTCTTCCTCTAAAATAGGTCCGTCTTTATATGAGCGCGCATAAATATCTCCTATTTGAGATAGATATGCGTGAACTTTTATACCACGCGTTTCAAGGTATTGAAGGGCGATACCGCCAGCCACGCAAAGAGGCGCTGTGAGTCTTCCGGAAAATCTACCTCCTCCCGAAAAATCGGTTACTCCGTCTTTTACGAAGGTTACGTAATCAGCGTGAGAAGGACGAGGTTTACCCAAAAGATTAGCGTAATCCGAACTACGTTTGTTTTGGTTATAAATATCGGCGGTAAAACAATCTTTTACTTTGCCGTCTATAAGGTTATCAAAAACGGGTTTATCACCTTCTATTCTAGAAGTTGAAAAAACTCCACCTCCCGCCTTTCTTCTCGCCAAAAAAGCGTCGAGTTTGTCAAAGTCCACTTCAATCTCAGGGAAACCGCTTGCTTTGACTCCTATTTTTTCGGCGTGCGACTCTCCGTAAATTTCGAGAGTCAAATTTTTTCCTTGCCATTTAGCCATTTACTTTCCCTCCAAGAGCGCAAAAATCTTCAAAAAACTTCGGATAGGACTTCGTTATCGCCTCCGCTCCTACAATCTGGGAGTTAGACGTGGCGTAACTTGCAAGAATCACTGAACTCATCACCGTTCTGTGGTCGTTTCCACCGTAAAAGATTCCGCCTTCCGCTCTTCCGCCTAAAACGTAAAGATTGCCTCCCTCGTATCTTGCGCTTATCTTGCTTGCCGATAGCGTATCGATAACGGCTTGCACTCTATCACTTTCTTTTATTTTGAGTCTATCGACTCTTTTAAGAACGCTCTCGCCCTTTGCAAAAGAGGCGACTACGGCAATTATCTGAACGAGGTCGGGAATATTTTCGCAGTCAAGTTCAATCGCGTTTAAACTTCCCTTTTCTACTTTTACGAAATCTTTACCACGTTCTACCTTTGCTCCGAACATTTCAAGAACGTCCACGATTTGACTATCCCCTTGCTTGCTTTCAAAAAGTCCGGAAACTTTTACCGAACCTCCGATTGCTCCGGCACATAACATAAACGCAGAACCCGAATAGTCGCCTTCGGTGAATATTTGCTCGCTAGGTAATACGTATTTTTGATTGCCCTTTATATAGTAACCTTTATCCGTTTTTTGCACGTCTACGGAAAACTTTTTCAAAACGTCAAGCGTTATATCGATATAACCTTTGCTAACCGTTTCACCTTCTAAAATCAAGTTGCTATCCCCATCGAGAAGAGGTAAAGCAAATAAAAGTCCGGTTATATATTGAGAACTTATCCCTGCGTTTATTTGATATTCTCCGCTTTTAAGTTTGCCCGTAATTTCGCGTCCGCAAATATTTGCGTCGTTTTTATTTAAAACGTCAACCAGTTCACTAAGAGGTCTTTCCATAAGTCTTTTTTCTCCCGTGAACTCCGCGTTAATGCCGAGCGCCGAAGCAATCGGAAATAAGAATCTAAGGGTAGAACCACTTTCCGCGCAGTAAACCTCTGTTTTCCCAAGAACTTGCTCCCTTAATATTTCAACGTCCGCGCCTTTTTTTTCAACGCGCGCGCCGAGCGCGGATAACGCGCCAAGGGTTGCTTGACAATCTTTGGACTCTCCTACGTTTTTTATAACTCCTTTTTTGCCAGACAGAAAAACTGCAATCATAAGTCTATGAGCGTAGGATTTAGATGGAGGGGCAGTGATTTCTCCTATTAAATTGCTAGGCGTAACAACTTTATCCATTTATTAGTCCTTTTAGTTTATCGAAATCTATTCTTACGATTTCAGGTTTTGCTATATCTTTGAGAAGGATGAAATCAACGTAATTTTCTCCGCTTTTTTTGTCCGATTTCATTATTTTAATCAAATCTTCCGTCTCGTAATTCGACTCTATATCGTGAGAGCAAGAGCAAAGTAAACTTTGCATCTTTTTAAGCGTGCTTTCATCAATATTAAATAGCGCCTTTGACACTTTTATCGCGTAGTTTATTCCTTTTATCACGCACTCTCCGTGACTGAGCGAATAATTCTCTATCTTTTCGATAGCGTGACCAACGGTGTGGCCGAGGTTCAAAAGTTTGCGAAGATTTTTTTCCTTTTCGTCTTGTTCGACGATATCTCTTTTGATAGTTAAACATTTCAAAATCAATTCTTCAAAATTTTGACTTGTAATATCCGACTGGCAAACTTTATCCGACAAAAACGCGTATTTGATAATTTCTCCGTAACCGCTCATAATCTCTCTTTTGGGAAGAGAGGACAAGAAGTTAACGTCAACGTATACGCTATCGGGTTGATAAAAAGTACCGCAAAGGTTTTTGCCCGAAGGTAAATCTATCGCGGTTTTTCCTCCG
>JAZQYG010000079.1:0-3886 GCA_045633305.1 Clostridia bacterium
TTCAGTCCTCTGCTCTACCAACTGAGCTACAAAGGCAAAAAAAATGGCGACCCGGATGGGGCTCGAACCCACGACCTCTAGCGTGACAGGCTAGCGTTCTAACCAACTGAACTACCGGGCCAAATTTATGGTGGGAACAATAGGGCTCGAACCTATGACCCCCTGCTTGTAAGGCAGATGCTCTCCCAGCTGAGCTATGCTCCCACGTGTTCAACGCCTTAATAATATAACAAACATTTTTGTAAATTGCAAGGATTTTAACATACTTTTTTATAAAATTTTTAAAAAATTTTTTTGAGGGGTAAAATCATATTTTTACCCCGTAAAATGCCTCGATAATATCCTCTATTACGCCTAAATCCCAACAAAGTCTACTCACTACGTATTTGTCACGAATATCTTTGGTGAAATTAAACGTGTTGGCAACCTCTTGTTTGGTTTTTCCCAGTTCTTGCATTGAAGATGGTGCGCCTATACTCTTTAATAAGTTTTCAATTTCTTTAGCAGAAGGCAACGCCTCCATTTCTCTTTTGATATCTTGCCACTTATCTATTATAACAGATACTCTTTGTTCGTGCTTTTTTATATCGTATTTGTTTTCCGTCTGGTTAAGCGCTATCATAGCGTTTGCGCCTTCGCCGATAAAGGCAAGCATTTTTTCATTATGCTCTTTTTCGTCAAAGGATTTTGCCCAGTTTATCGCTTTTTGTCTACTTGGCGAAATTTTGGTTAAATACTCGTAATACTTGAGCGTTTCAACAGTTGCTACCCCACATTGAATTCCGTGGAAATACACTTTTTCACCAAACGCCAAACCTCTCATATCCCAAATATGAGAAAAATAATGTTCAACACCAGATGCTGGTCTCGTGATTTCGGCGTAGTTCATAGCCATACCCGCAAGAACTAAGGCTTTCATTACCGATTCAACTGCTTTTTCCTCTCGTTGCATAAGTTTTGGAGCGCAGTTTACTACCTCGCTGACTGCCTCTTTCATCATATCTGCAATTTTGTCACAGTAATATTCGCCGTTTATAATATTAGATATTCTCCACTCGCAAATCGATACGTATTTTGCAATTATATCTCCAACTCCCGAGCAAAGCATATCTTGGGGCGCGTTTTTCAATATTTCGCTATCGCCTATAACTACGTCTGGACACTTACTCTTTACCGTAGTTTTGTGTCCGTGTAATTCCATTGAAGAAGTTCCCGACGCGTATCCGTCCATAGAAGGCGCGGTTGCCACAACGCAATAAGGTTTATCCGCAGTTTTTGCAACTATTTTTCCTATATCGTTAAGTACGCCCGACCCCACCGTAATAATTATATCCGAGTGGGTATAGTGCATAACTGCATCTCCTACCGCCCTCTCGTCAGGCGCTATGGGCGCGCTCGTTTCGAATAGATAGTAGTTGACCACTACTCCACCTTTTTCAAGTATGGATTTTACCCTTTCACCACACACTTTATACGTGTTGAGGTCAAAAAGTAAAAACGCGCTTTTTGCATTATAACTTTTAACTACGTCTAAAATTGAATTTAAAACGTTTTTGCCTATTATCGCTTTGTTCAAAAGAGCGTAATGCTTTTTTCCACACTCGCAAAGCGCGCCGTCGTTAGATAAAAGTAACTCAAGATTCACGAGCAGATTCTCCTTCATTTTGTTTCCTTATTAGATACTGCGCAAGCACACAAAATGCGTAAACGATAGCGGTACATATCGCAATAAACGCAAATCCACCGCTCCAACCAAAACCTTTTACTACTAATTGCATCAAGGGAGTAGCAACGCCCGCTGCAACGGACGCAACTCCATTATTGAACGCTCCGTATTTACCCGCGTCAAGTTCTCCCCTCATTTTATTTGGAAGGATAAAAGCGTAACACGCCGAACACGCTCTTATCATAAATATAAATCCAAAAAGTAAAATTACCGAAAGTATTACGCTAACTTCACTAAAGAATATTAAAGGCAAAACAAACCCAAGAGAAATCAAAACGAAAACTCCAGTCGCCTTTATAAAGTCGTGTCTATCGCAAGCGTTAATAAGCATAGGCGTGCCGTATATTATGCTTATCGGGGCAAGTATAGATATCCAAATTGAAAGAGAGGTTTCAAGATTAAACGTCGTTATAAGAAAATCTGCAAACCAGTTATATACTCCGTAATAGGCTATCATTACCGCTATTTCGGAAAGTAAAAGGATACTATAAAAAACTAACTTTCTCTTTTTCGTATTGATTCTTATATGTACCTTTCCTTGATATTCCGTCTTTTCTTCTTCTTGAATATCGATAACGGGAATTGCTTTGTGTACTTTTGTGCAAGATACGAAGAAGATAATAGCAGACGCCAAAAACAAAGCGCCAAAGAAGATAAAAGGTATATCCCATCTGGAAATAGATACGCAGATTGCGCAACCCGCGTAAGCAAGAAGATTACCAAAAGCAAAACCGTAACTCATGATAGCGCTTGCGCGAGAGAGTTGTTTTCTCGGCAAATACTTTCCAAGAATAGCCATACAACCACCCCAAAGACCAGCGTGTAAAACACCGTTCAATGTAAATATCACGTATATTTGCATAAGAGAAGTGGTGAACGCAATGAGTATGGTTATTATTGAAGAAATAGAAATCGTAATAAATAAATAATACTTAACGTCTATTTTATCGTAAATAACCGCAAGCACGAGTTGCACCGCACCGTATGTTACGAAATAGCAAGTCGTAGCAAGTCCCGCGCTTACCTTATCAGTATTAAACACGTTTACTATCTCATTAATCTCGGCGGTATAAATGCCTTTAGTCGCCATCATCATGGTATACATCAAAAAAGCGGAATAAATAATTACGTTATACCACTTATAGTTATACCTTTGCTCTTTGGTTAGTTCTTTTCTTTTCATAGTTTATCTTAAAAAGTTAAAAGGGAAAACCTTAGGCTTTCCCTTTTGGCGATATTAATAATTTTTTGCTTCGAGTTCAAAAAATGCTTTGGGATGAACGCATACGGGACAAGCCTCGGGAGCATTTTTGCCATAGTGACGATGTCCGCAGTTTCTGCATTCCCAAACTACCGCGTCTTCTCTATTGAATACTTTACCAGTTTCAATATTATTTAGGAGAGCGCGATATCTTTCTTCGTGAAGTTTTTCAACTTTAGCAACGCCTTCCATTCTTGCTGCAATTTCGAGAAAACCTTCTTCTCTTGCAACTTCGGCAAATTCTTTGTACATAGAAGTCCACTCGTAGTTCTCTCCTTCTGCTGCAGATTTGAGATTATCTACGGTGTTACCGATTACGCCGAGCGCTTTTGCCCAAAGTTTTGCGTGTTCTTTTTCATTAGATGCAGTTGATTCAAAAATTGATGCGATTTGTTCGTATCCTTCTTTTTTTGCAACTGATGCGAAATAATTGTATTTATTTCTTGCCATGCTCTCGCCTGCAAATGCAGTTTCGAGATTTTTTTCCGTTCTTGAACCTTTGAGTTCCATAATTGTACCCTCCGTTTATTTAAATTTATTTTTTTTCTTTATATAACCCTTCTCTTTTCCGTTGTTCAAAGGGATATAAAATTCTTGGTCTTTTAGCCCGTCGGGGAGATATTGTTGTTTGACGTATCCGCCAAAATTGTGCGGATACAAATATTCTCCACTTTTTGCATCTTCGCTTTTATACGCTTGCACTCTCAATGGCTTAGGAACGACGTCGTCTTTTGATAAAAGAGCCGCCTCTTTTGCTAAGTCCATAGCAATTATAACCGAATTAGATTTTTCCGCTTCGCAAACGTAAATAATTGCCTCGGACAGAGGAATAAGGCCTTCCGGCGCGCCCATCTTCTCCACCGCGTACATAGCAGACGTTGCCATTTGCAAAGCCATAG